>DAOLDO010001066.1:0-2383 GCA_035327325.1 Chloroflexaceae bacterium
GTCGCAGAGCAGTCGTTGGCCGCCGGCGCTGCGCCAGGGGCTGCTGCTTGTCGTCCTGGCAATTGTTGCGGCGAGCTCGCTGCGGGCAACCGTATGGTTTGTGGTTGCTGTCGCCCTTCGCCAGTTGGTGCACTCCTATGAGCTCCACAAGGGGCAGATCGAGTTGGCCCAGGCCAACACAATTCTGAGCGAGAAAAACGAGGAGCTCGCTCAGGCCCAGCGACAACTGGAGCAGCTCAATGGTGATCTCGCGGCCGCCAACGGTCGGCTACAGGCGGCAGGCGAGCAACAGGCCCAGTTGCTCATCCACCGCCAGCAAACAGCGGTCGCGCTCGCCCACGATATGAGTGGCTTTTTGCAGGACACCTTGCTCGCGCTCACCCGTATCCAGCGAAGCAGGCGGGCGGCAGATGAAGCGGCGCAGAGTGACTTTGACCACCAGGTCGGCGTCGCGCGCCAGGGGCTGAGCGCCGCGAACGAGCTCTTGAGCGCAATGGTCGCGGCGGCACAGCTGGAGGCAGGGATGCTGCATTTGAGGCTTGCACCGCTCCCAGCCGCACCGCTCATCGCCGACGTAGCCCGGCAACTTCAGCCCCGTGCAGAGCACGTGAACATCCAGCTGAAGTTCACAGCCGACAAAGCGCTTCCGCACGTTCTGGTCGATCAGGCGCTGGCGAGACGCGCGCTGCTCAATATTGTCGGCAACGCGTTGAAATACACCGCGATACGGCAGAAAACGGGCGCCGGGTTGGTCACCATCACCGCCGTTGCGGTTGCGCCTCACCTTGTCGTGACCGTGGCGGATAACGGCTCGGGTATCGCACCGACGGATCTGAAACGTCTGGGGCAGCGCTTTGTGCGTGGGCATGTGGACGCGAGCACGCCGGCTGGCTCCGGCCTTGGCCTCGCCTTCGCCCGCGGCGTTATCGAGCAGCACCCTGGCGGTGAACTCCTCCTAGACTCCATCGTTGAAGTAGGTACAACGGTGACGATCAAGCTTCCGCTCGCACCCGATTGAAGGATGGCATACACCTTTATTGTTACAACTACATCGATCCAATTTCATGAATTTCTTCACGATTATTTTGTATTGTCATGCAATTTAAGATACAAGAACGTCATGTTCAACGGAATAAAATTCGAAGAAACATGTTTCCGGTCAATATTACGACAGCGTGTCGTTTTGTTCTCCCATCTTTGGATGGCAAACAGATGTGCAAAGCGGTACAATGCCCTCCCTTTTCCGCCCCTACCCAGGCGAGGCAATGGAACCGCGCACCATTATCATTATCGACGACTCGGAGACTGCTCGCGCACTCGCGGCTGATGCAGTAGAACTCCTTCGCACTGAGACCGGCCTCGGCTTCACCACCATCGAAACAAGCACTGGCCGCGACGGCCTGCAACGACTCCGCGAGCAGCGCGCTGGCAGCGTCGCGCTCGTGGTGCTCGACATCCACCTCCCGTGGGAGGACGTGGACGGCCGCATGCTCGCGTCGCTTATCCGTGAGCAGTTCCCCACACTCCCCATCCTCCCGTTCACCGGCGACCGCGACTCGCAGACCGCAGCGCAGTTGCAGGCCCTCGGCTTTCCGGAGCCCGTGATTAAACCCGTAGCCCCCGAGGTGCTCGCACAGCAGATGCGCACTGTCCTGATGGAGCCACCGGCCGCAAACGACGTACCGCTCCAGCCCTTGCTCGCCGCCCAGGCCCGGCGAATGGTCAGGCTGCTGGAACACCGCGCAACGTATCGGCTTGTTCAGCTTGCTCTGGTAGCCCGCAACCATCTGGTGCTGGCTGGACTGCAGCTCATTCTCACAACGGCCAAGGACGCGCTACCACTGGAGATCGTCGTCAGTGGCACAGGGCGCGATGCGATCACCCCGGCCTTACAGGCAGGACGGGTCGATCTGCTTGGCACAGCGCCGGACGCCTTCGAGGAGGCGGCGTCCCTGGCAGACCAGTACCGGCTCCCCCTACTGATCTACAGCACGGCAGAGGAGGCCGAGGCGCTTCTCCCACAGCCGTACAGTCTCGTTGTTGGCCCATCTTCAGGCGATGTCCTCGCGGAGGCTCTGCGGGCGACGCTTGCTGGCGAGCACTATCGTGAGCCCCACGTTGAGGCTGCCCTGAGCCTGAGCGCCCGGGAGCGCTCCATTATTCAGCAGCTCATGCGCGGCGCGACGAGCCTTCAGATCGCCAGCGCGGTCGGCCTCTCGGACGATCGACTGCGCCATGTTATCGGCGAGCTCTATGAGCGGCTCGGGGTGGAACGCCAGCGATCGGCCCTTGCCTCCTGGGGTCATGAGGCGCGCCTCGATCGGTTCTGACCAGATGCGAGACAACCACGCTCCTTGCCATTCGCGCCGTCCACCGACGGCCG
>DAOLDO010001067.1:0-2383 GCA_035327325.1 Chloroflexaceae bacterium
CGGGCGTCGCTCGAGACGCTCTGGTTGCGGTACCGACCCGGCGGCGCGCGGCGGGGGCGAGCACCTCGACGGTGAGGACCCTGATGGCGGCGGCGAGGGGGACGGCCACCAGCACGCCGAGGAGCCCGCCGACGCTGCCGCCGACCACGATGGCGACGAGGATCATGAAGGGGTGCACATCGGTCTGGCTGCGCATGACCATCGGGGTCAGGACGTTGCCCTCGAGCTGCTGGAGCGCCACGATGAAGGCCAGGGTGATCAGGGCGGTCTGGAGGGACTGGGACAGGGCGAAGCCGACGATGATCGCCCCGGCGATGAAGGCGCCGACGATGGGAATGACCTCGAGCAGCCCGGCGATCACGGCGAAGACCAGGGCGAAGGGCAGGCCGATCAGCCGCAGCCCGATGTAGCTCAGGATGGTCACCAGCACGATGTTGATGCCCACGCCGCGCACGTAGCCGCCCACCGTGCGGCTAAGCTCGGCCAGCACCTCGGTCGCGCGGTCGCGGCGGGCCTCGGGGAAGAGCGAGAGGGTGAAGCGGCCCAGCCCCGGCGAGGCCAGCAGCCAGTAGAGCGAGAGGAAGACCACCAGGAGCACGTCGAACAGCGAAGTGACCACGGTCATCGGCAGGGTGAACAGGCGCTCGGCGAGCCCCTGGATCTGCCCGCCCAGCGTGTCAATCAGGGGGATGCCGCCCACGCGCTCGTCCTGGCGCTGCACCCACGCCTCGGCCTGCTCGATCAGGGCCGGCAGGCTGTCGATCAGATCCTGGGCCTGGCCGGCCAGGGGCGCCAGGGCGAACCAGACGATCGTGACCAGCACGCTGGCGATGCTGAGGTAGACCAGGACCACGGCGACCGTCCGCGGGAGCCCGCGGCTCGCCCAGTCAATCACCGGCGAGAGGGCCTCGCCGATCACCACGCCGATCCCGACCAGGGCCAGGGGCCGGGCGAATAGCCACAGCACCAGCAGCAGACCCAGGCCGGCGACGATGCTCAGAGCCAGCACCAGGCCGCGGCGGAGCGGAGCATCGTTCACAGCACCTCCCGTGGGGCCAGTAGCTTCGGCCACAGACACAGCCGCAGAGCGGGCTGGGCGCCCGCGCGGCTTTGCACGAAACACAATGCTCATCCCTGCAAGATCATGTCCTACGCCACGGCATGCCGGCGGAGCAGCCGGCCTCGCTAGGTGCCGTCCGGAGGCCCGCCGGGGGCCCGGGGCGACCGAGGTACGGCTCTTGCCGCAATGGCGCCAGGAGCAGACGCTCCACCACACGCAGGAGGATACAGATGCTACGCAGTGGCGACAAGATCCGCGGGCTGGCCATCGGCGCGACCGACGGCGAGATCGGCAAGGTTGACCAGTTCCTGTTCGACGACGAGCGCTGGGGGATCCGCTACATGGTCGTGAACACCGCCGGCTGGTTGCTCAAGGAGCTCGTGCTGCTCTCGCCGCGCTCGATCGCCGGCGTGGACTGGGACGGGGGGCGCGTCGAGGTCAGCCTCACCCGCCAGCAGGTCGAGGACGCCCCGCCGATCTCGGCCGATGCGCCGGTCTCCCGCCAGATGGAGTCGGAGTTGGCGACCTACTACGGCTACCAGCCCTACTGGTACGGCCCCGGCCTCTGGGGCGGCGGCGCCTACCCCTTCGGCGCGGGGCTCGGCGCCGGCTACCCTGCCGCGATGATGGCCGCAGCCGAGGGCGAGCGGCCCCCCGCTGAGGCCGAGCAGGGCGACCAGCACCTGCGCAGCACCCGCGAGGTCCAGGGGTACGCGATCCGCGCCCTTGACGGCGAGATCGGCGAGGTGCGCGACTTCCTGATGGACGACGAGACCTGGGCGATCCGCTACCTCGTGATTGACACGGGCGGCTGGTGGTCGGGCAAGCAGGTCCTCATCGCCCCGCTGTGGGCCACGGCGGTCAACTGGACCGACCGGGTGGTCGAGCTCGACCTGACCAGGGATCAGATCAAGAGCGGCCCCGCGTACGACCCCGAGCGGCTGAACCGCGACGAGGAGCAGCGGCTGCACGAGCACCACCGGCGCACGGGCTACTGGGAGAACGTGCTGTTCTGAGCGGCCCTGGCCTGGGGTGGGGCGGTAGGAAGGGCCGTGCCGGTCGGACTCGAGTGCACGTATCTCCTCCACGCCGAGGGGCGGCAGGGCGCCCGGGCGGGCAACGACACCAAGGGGCTGCTCGGGCCAAGAGGCACGGGCGGGCTCTGCGTGCGCGAAGGGCCCGCCACCCTGGCGGTGCCGCAGCTCGTGCGCCTGGTGCCGTAGCGGGCAAGCTTCGACGCGCCCCGTCCTGGTCAGGCGCGGTGGTCAGAGCTGAACCGCCGGTGGACGCCAGGCAACTGGCACGGCGCGCCGGGCGAGCTAC
>DAOLDO010001068.1:0-2376 GCA_035327325.1 Chloroflexaceae bacterium
GCCGGCGGCGGGGCGGCCCTGGCTCGCCGGGCCGTTATGGAGCCTGATGGCCCTGGTCAAGGTTTATCCTGCCGCCCTGGCCCTGCCCGAGCTGCTCAGGGGGCGCTGGCGCCTGGTCGGCGCGGGCGCCGTGGGGGCGGCGGCCGTCGTGCTGCTCTCGGGGGCGCTGCTCGGCTGGGGGCAGGAGGCCGCCTTCTGGCGCGAGGTGGTGCCCTCGCTTGGGGCGCGCACGACGCGGCTCTCGAACCAGTCGCTCTACGGCCTGATCGGGCGCACGCTCGACCCGGGCAGCATTGACAGCGACAACAGGGCCACCGAGCTGCCCCTCGCCGCCGCGCTGCACGCGCCCCTGGCCCTGCTGGCCCTCGGCGCGACGGGGTGGGCCGTGTGGCGACGGCGCGGGGTCGCGGGCTTTGAGGCGCGCCTGGCCACCGCGAGCGCCGTGACCTGCGCGGTGCTGCTGGCCATCCCGGTCAGCTGGGACCACTACCAGGCCCTGCTGCTGCTGCCCCTGCTCGCGGCGTGCGCCGTCGTGCTGCGCGAGCCCGGGCGGGGGCCGTGGCTGCTCGGCGCCCTCACGCTGCTGGCCTTCGGCACCTACAAGCACGTGCAGAACGGGCTGATTGACAGCGACGTGGTGCTGCTGCTCGCCTCGTACCGCACGCTCGGCCTCGCGCTGCTGTGGGCCTGGTGGCTGCGCCTGCTGTGGGAGCAGGCCGCCGGACAAACAGACCACGACGGCACAATCAGCCCATAGGCGGGGGTTGCGCACGCGAACTTCTGTGCTATACTTGGCGTGCGCAGAGCCCGGGCAGTTGATCGTATGATAGGAGTCACATCGGCGTGGAGGGGCGCCGATGGGGAGCCTGACTGTTCACGATCCTGCCCGCGGCGCGCCAGGGGCGCCGCCCAGCGGTGAGCGGCGCGGGGAGCGCAGGAAGGAGCACGGGATGAGCGGTGTACGGGTCCTCGTCGGCACGCGCAAGGGGGCATTCATCCTCACGGCGGACGGCAGGCGCGAGCGCTGGTCGGTCAGCGGCCCCCACTTCGCCGGCTGGGAGGTCTACCACATGAAGGGCTCCCCGGCCAACCCCGACCGGCTGTACGTCTCGCAGTCGGGCGGCTGGTTCGGCCAGCTGATCCAGCGCTCGGACGACGGCGGCGCCACCTGGGAGCCCGTGGGCAACAGCTTCGTGTACGACGGCGTCCCCGGCACCCACCAGTGGTACGACGGCACGCCCCACCCGTGGGAGTTCACGCGGGTCTGGCACCTCGAGCCCTCCCTGAGCGACCCTGACACGGTCTACGCCGGCGTGGAGGACGCGGCCCTGTTCCGCTCGACCGACGGCGGCCAGACGTGGGCCGAGCTGTCGGGCCTGCGCGAGCACACGACGGGCTCGAGCTGGCAGCCGGGCGCGGGCGGGCTGTGCCTGCACACGATCGTGATTGACCCGAGCCGCCCGGAGCGCATGTTCGTCGCCATCTCCGCGGCGGGCGCCTTCCGCACCGAGGACGGCGGGGCCACCTGGCGGCCGATCAACCGCGGCCTGCGCTCCGAGGGCATCCCCGACCCCGACGCCGAGGTCGGCCACTGCGTCCACTGCCTGGCCATGCACCCGTCCCGCCCGGGCGTGCTGTACATGCAGAAGCACTGGGACGTGATGCGCAGCGACGACGCCGGCGACAGCTGGCACGAGGTCAGCGGCAACCTGCCGACCGACTTCGGCTTCCCGATCGCCGTCCACGCCCACGAGCCCGAGACGATCTACGTTGTGCCGATCAAGAGCGACTCCGAGCACTTCCCGCCCGAGGGCAAGCTGCGGGTCTACCGCAGCCGCAGCGGCGGCGAGGAGTGGGAGCCGCTCACGCGGGGCCTGCCCCAGCAGGACTGCTACGTGAACGTGCTGCGCGACGCGATGGCGGTAGACCACCTGGACCCGTGCGGGCTCTACTTCGGCACCACGGGCGGGCAGGTCTACGCCTCGGCCGACGGCGGCGACAGCTGGGCCCCGATCGTGCGCGACCTGCCGGCCGTGCTCTCGGTCGAGGTCCAGACCCTGCCATGATCCGCGTCGAGCTGCCCGCCCACCTGCGCACCCTGGCGCGCGTCGGCCGCGAGGTGCGGGTCGAGGTGGCCGGCCCGGTCACCCAGGGCGCCGTGCTCGACGCCCTGGAGGCCGCCTACCCGATGCTGCGCGGGACGATCCGCGACCAGACGACGGGGCGGCGCCGGCCGTTCGTGCGCTTCTTCGCCTGCGAGCAGGACCTGTCGCACGAGCCGCCCGACGCGCCGCTCCCCGAGCCGGTCGCCACGGGCGCCGAGCCCTTCCTGATCGTCGGGGCGATGGCGGGGGGGTAGCGCACGACGCACGACGA
>DAOLDO010001069.1:0-2371 GCA_035327325.1 Chloroflexaceae bacterium
TGATGCTGAACGTCACCGCGGGGATCGGGGTGCTCGGGCAGGCGTCGGTGATGATCCAGGAGATGTTCTCGGCGGCGGCGGTCGGGAGCGAGCGCGCGATCAGCGCCGTCGCCGCCGGCGGCTTCGTGGGGCTGCTCAGCCTGTTCAACATGGCCGGTCGGTTCTTCTGGTCGTCGCTCTCGGACAGGCTGGGCCGCAAGCGCACCTACACGATCTACTTCCTGCTGGGCTTCGCGCTCTACTGCGTCGTGCCGCTGGCGGGGCGGCAGGGCAACATCGTGCTGTTCGTCGCCACCTTCGCCGTGATCATCAGCATGTACGGCGGCGGCTTCGCGACCATCCCGGCCTACCTGAAGGACCTGTACGGGTCGCGCAATGTTGGCGCGATCCACGGCCGGCTGCTGCTGGCCTGGTCCGCCGCGGCGATCATCGGGCCGGTGCTGGTCAACTACATCCGAGACTACCAGATCAATGTCGCCCTGATCGCCCCGGCCCAGGCCTACTCGACGACGATGTACATCATGGCGGGCCTGCTGCTGGTCGGCGCCGCCTGCAACACCCTGGTGACGCCGGTCAGCGCGAAGTACCATTTCAAGGGCGGGCCGGCCCATGGCGTCGGCGACGCCCAGGCATAAAGGGGGACCGATGCAACGCTCGCAACCTGACCGCGCCGCGGGGCGGCCGCTCGCGGCCCTCAACCTGGCGCTCGCGTGGCTGCTGGTGGGCGCGCCCCTCGCCTGGGGGGTGTACGAGACGGTGATGAAGTCGCTGCTGCTGTTCCGCTAGGGCGGCGGGGCGCGCCCCCGTCCGGCTCTCAGACAGAGTGGAGGAGCGGCGCCCATCGGGCGCCGCCCCTGCCATGAGTGCCATAAACGCATAACGATTGAACAAGCTGCGGGCCAGATCATCAGTGGCCGCAAAAAGAGGATGGGCCTACTCGGCTGCGGTCAGCGTCAGATCGAGGAAGCGGCCCGTGAAGCGGATCAGCGAGAGCGTCGTGCCGTCGGCGGCGAAGCTCCAGCCCCAGCGCTCCTCCGCGCCCGGCGCGAGGGACTGGTCGGCGAACTCCGAGGGGTCGCACAGGCTCACGGAGCGGCGGAGCACGTGGGTGGGCGTGAGGACGAGCTGGGAGCCGCTCCCGGCGATGGTGCCGGACTCGTAGGTCATGGTGATGGTGCGACAGGGGTCGCCGTCGAAGCCGGCCTCGACGCGCCCGTGGCGGTAGCGGCCGTCGGCGCCGAAGGCGTACCAGACGCTGCTCGCGCCGGTCGGGCCGGCCCAGATGCCGGTGGCGGGGTCGTACAGCTCGATGGCCCCGCCGTCGCCAGTGGCCCAGGAGCCGACCACCTGCGGCCCGAGTCCGTCCTTGTAGTACTCCGTCTCGCCGTGGGGCTCGGCGAGCCAGAGGCGCGTGCGGCGCCCGGCGTCCTCGCCCGTGCGCCAGGGCAGGGTGACGGTGCCGTACGGCCCCTCGGTGTCGGACACCGTGGCGCCGCAGGTGACGGTGCGGGTACGGGCGTAGCCGGGGGTGAGCAGGAGCCGCCCGCCCTCGGCCCGGGCGGAGCCGACGTGGTAGACATCCACGGTGCTCTTGCAGGTCGTGCCGCCGCCTATCTCCAGGTGGCTCACCCGGGTGTACGCGCCGTCGGCGGCGAGGGCGATGGTATGGCCGAGGCCGCCCGCGCTGGTCCAGGTGTTCGTCTGTCGGTTGTAGGCGTTCAGATTCAGGAGCTGGCCGCTGAACCAGGTGCCGGCGAGCGCGGTGGGGAGGCGGCCCGCGGGCGGCGGCGTGGGCGTCGCCGGCCGGCCCGGCCCCTGCACCAGCGGCAGGTAGACGCGCCGGCCGCCGGCGGCGGTCTCGGCGTCGCCGGCCCGGGCCGAGAGTGCGCCGAGCAACGCAATGGCAACCAGGGCCGCGCAACAGGCGAGGCTGACGGTCGTCGAGAGAAGCGGTCGCATAGTGTGGGCTCTCACTCTGGGGCGCAGGGGCCCCGATTAGCTTGTCTGTCACGGTGAGGGGTGGGCCGGGGGACCGGACCACCCCGTTTTGAGCCGGGCGCCGCCCGTCCCTCACGCGCCGTAGCGCGCCAGCAGCTCGGCCTCCACCCCCATGCGCCGGGCGAGGCGCGCCAGCAGGCTGAAGAGGGGGTTCAGCGCCGCGGGCGGGCCAGCCAGCCTGATGTCGCTCATCTGGGCGAGCAGCGCCAGGTGCAAGATGTTCTTCGGCACACCCGCCGCGTTGGTCATGCCGTCGGCCGCGAGCCTGTAGCCCAGCCGGAGGGCCTGCTCGAAGCCGGCGTGGCCGTGCCGCAGCTCGACGTAGATGCGGGCCGGCGTGGCGCCCCGCCGATATAGATGGCCATCAGGATCA
>DAOLDO010001070.1:0-2370 GCA_035327325.1 Chloroflexaceae bacterium
CCCTGGGCGCCGGGGTGAAGGCGCACGCGCACGAGGCGCCGGCGGGCATGCTGGCGGGCCCCGCGACCCTGACCGCCATCTCGGTGGTGCTGCCCCTGGGCTTCCTGACGCCGACGGCGGGCCTGCTCGCCCCGGCGGTGCAGGCGATCGGCGGGGCCGAGGCCAAGATCAGCCTGTACCTCTTCCCGTCCGAGATCGGCCTGCCCCTGGTGCTGAGCATGGTCGCTCTGCTGGTCGGCGCGGCCCTCTCCCGCTTCCTGCCGCAGATTGTGGGTATGGCCTCGCCCCTGCCCCCCTGGCTCAACGGCGACCGGATCTACGACGCGGCCATTGATGGCATGCTGGCGGGCGCCACCGGCTTCACCCGCCTGGTCCAGAACGGCAAGCTGCGCATTTATATGATGTGGTCGGTGCTATCCCTGGTGGCCGTGGTGGCGCCGCCCCTGGTGCTCTACGGCCTGAGCGGCCTGGCCGTGCCAAGCCTTGAGGGGGTGGGCGCCTTCGAGCTGGTGGCCGCCCTGCTCATCCCCGTGGCGGTGCTCGCGGTGATCCGGGCCCGCTCGCGGCTCGGCGCGATCATCGCCGCGAGCATCGTGGGCTTGATGGTGGCCTTCCTGTTCGTGATCTACAGCGCGCCCGACCTGGCCCTGACCCAGCTGCTGATCGAGACCCTCTCGACGGTGTTCCTGGTGCTGGTCTTCGCGGTGCTGCCCGTGGGCTTCGCGCGCCTGTCGCCGGCCGCCACCCGCGTGCGCGACGGGCTGATCGCGGCGGTGGTCGGCCTGACCATGGCCGGGGTCAGCTTCGCGGCCTCCAGCAGCACGGCCCTCGCGCCGATCAGCGCGGCCTTCAGGGCCGAGAGCCTCTCCGAGGGCCAGGGCTACAACGTGGTCAACGTCATCCTGGTGGACTTCCGCGGCTTTGACACCCTGGGCGAGATCACGGTGCTCTTCACGGCCCTGCTCGGCATCTACATGATGCTGCGCCTGCGCCCCGAGACGGACCCGGAGCGCACCGACCGCCCCCAGACCGCCCAGCCCCAGGCCATCTCGGCGCCCCACCGCGAGCCGAACGGCCACGAGCCCGCGCCGCCCCCCCCCGCGCCCATACCCGACGAGCAGGTGGTCGGCAGGGGCGACTAGCGCTGACAAGCGAGGACTAGGATATGTACGACTCGATCATCCTGCGCACCGTGGCGAGGATCATGCTGCCGCTGCTGCTGCTGCTCTCGCTGTTTATGCTGGTGCGCGGGCACAATCTGCCGGGCGGCGGCTTTATCGGCGGCCTGCTGGCCGCGGCCGGGGTCATCCTGCAGATCGTCGCCCTGGGGCCGGACCGGGCCAGGGCGATCATCCCGATCAACTTCCTCAACCTGGCCGCCGTCGGCGTGCTGGTGGGGGCCCTGCCGGGGCTGATCGGCCTGGCCGCGGGCCTGCCCTACATGACCGCCTACTGGATGAAGGAGGCGATCCCCGGGATCGGCAAGCTCGGCACGCCCTTCATCTTCGACATCGGCGTCTACCTGACCGTGATCGGGGTGACCAGCCAGCTGGCCCTGGTGCTGGCCGAGGAGCCCGAGCTGTACCCGCTGGAGCCGCGCCCCAACCCCGGGGAGCCCGTGGCCCCCGAGGCATGAGGAGCACCACGATGCCGTTTGTCCTCTCGCTGGTCGTGGGCGTCCTCTACGCGGGCGCCGTCTACCTGATGCTCAGGCGCAGCGTGGTCCAGCTCATCCTGGGCCTGGTGCTGCTCAGCCACGGCACGAACCTGCTGCTCTTCCTGATGGGCGACGGCGTGGTGCGGGGCAGCCCGCCCTTCGTTGACGCCGAGACCGGCGTGGCCGCGGCCGGCTCGGCCGACCCGCTGCCCCAGGCTCTGATCCTGACGGCGATCGTGATTAGCTTCGGCTTCCTGGCCTTCATCATGGCCCTCTCGTACCGGGCCGACCAGGCCGTGAAGAGCGACGACCTCGACGCGATGACCAGCACAGACAGGCTTTAGGACCCACAATGGCCAACCATCTCTTTCTCCCGCTCATGGTGCCGCTGATCGGCGCGGCCGTGGCCACCCTGGTCGTCCGCCAGCGGGGCTGGGTGCGCCTGATCGCGATGCTCGCCACGCTCTTCAACCTGGGCTACAGCGCATGGCTGCTCGCCGTCGTCGCCACGTCGGGGCGCCAGGTGGCCCAGGCCGGGTCCTGGGCGGCGCCCTTCGGCATCTCGCTGATCGGCGACGGGCTGGCCGCGATCATGCTCTTCCTGACCGCGCTGCTGATGCTGGTGACCCTGGTCTACAGCTTCGAGACGATCGACGGCCGCAAGGAGCGCTTCTACTACTACCCGCTGCTGCTGCTGCTGCTCTTCGGCTGCA
>DAOLDO010001071.1:0-2358 GCA_035327325.1 Chloroflexaceae bacterium
GATGAGGTTGCCCTTGTAGAGCTTCGTGCGCACCTCGCCGGTCATGGCGCGCTGGGTGCTGCGCACGAAGGCGTCGTAGGCCTCGCGCACGGGGGTGAACCAGCGCCCGTTGTAGACCAGGTCGGCGTAGTCAATGGCGATGCGGTCCTTGGCGCGCATGGTCTCCTTGTCGAGCACGATGCTCTCGAGCTCGCGGTGGGCGGTGTAGAGGATGGTGCCGCCGGGCGTCTCGTAGACGCCGTGGCTCTTCATGCCCACCAGCCGGTTCTCCACCAGGTCGGCCCGGCCGATGGCGTTGCGCCCGCCGATCGTGTTGAGCCGCTCGACCAGCTCGACCAGGCCCAGGCGCTCGCCGTTGACCGCCACGGGGACGCCCTGCTCGAACGCGACGGTCAGCTCCTCGGGGGTGTCGGGGGCGGCCTGGGGGCTGACGCTCAGCTCGTACATGTCCTCCTCGGGCTCGTTCCAGGGGTCCTCGAGGACGCCGCCCTCGTGGCTGAGGTGCCAGAGGTTGCGGTCGCGGCTGTAGATCTTCTCGGCGGTGGCGGTGACGGGGACATTGTACTCGGCGGCGTAGTCAATCGCGTCCTGGCGGCTGCGGATTGACCACTCGCGCCAGGGGGCGATGATCTTGAGGCGCGGGTTCAGGGCGAAGTAGGTCAGCTCGAAGCGCACCTGGTCGTTGCCCTTGCCGGTGGCGCCGTGGGCCACGGCGTCGGCGCCCTCGGCCTCGGCGGCCTCGACCTGGGCCCTGGCGATGATCGGGCGGGCGAACGAGGTGCCCAGCAGGTACTTGCGCTCGTAGATCGCGCCGGCCTGCATGGTGGGCAGGATGTAGTCGCGGACGAACTCCTCGCGCAGGTCGCGCACGATCAGCTTGCTGGCCCCGCTCGCCAGGGCCTTGGCCTCGAGGCCCTCGAGCTCCTCGGCCTGCCCCAGGTCGGCGCAGAAGCAGACCACCTCGCAGCCGTAGTTCTCGCGCAGCCAGGGCACGATCACCGAGGTGTCGAGGCCGCCAGAGTAGGCCAGGACGACCTTCTTCACATCACCCTTCGCCATCGTCTTGCTCCCACGTAAGGGCGCAGGGGGCCGCGCCCGCTGAACAAAAAGGGGCCAGCCTGCCCTCGGGCAAAGCTGGCCTGTTACCGAGACGGTGGACAAGCGCCGCTAGCCGGGGCGTGCAGCCGGCCTGCTACGGGGACGACGACGGACGGCGCCGGGCTCGCCCGGCCAGCCCGCCCTCGCGACCTTGCCCTTGCTGCGCGTCACAATCGGCATCTCGCGCTCTCCACGCCAGGGGAAACGACGCTGTGGAGTATAACATAGCCCCCCGGGGGCGTCAACGCCGCCTGCCCCTATCTCCTGTCCGCGGCATCAGCGGGCCGGTCTGCGTCAATGGGCACCAGGCGCGGCCGCTCGTCGCCCGTCACCTGTCGCTCGTCGGCCAGGGGGTGCTCGCCGGCCAGGGGGCGCCCGTCGGCCGTCGCGCGCCGCTCGTCGGCCAGGTGCCCCTCGTCGGCCAGGTGCCCCTCGTCGGTTAGGTGCCCCTCGTCGGTCAGGGGGCGCCCGTCGCCGGCCTGGGGGCGCTCGCCGAACGCCGGCTCGTCGTCCGCCAGGCTCTCGACCGGGACCAGCTCCGACGTGGTGGCGATCACGGCGTCCTTGCCCACGGCCTGCACGTCCTCGATGCGCAGGAGCGGCGCGTCGCCGTTGCCGAAGAGCCCCTGCTGCTTCAGCTCGAAGCCGATGATGGCGCCCCTGGAGTCGAACGCGATGTCCCCCACCTCGCCGAGCTTCTCGCCCGACGCGCTGATGATCCGCTTGCCGGTGATCTGCTCGGCGTTCTCGCGCAGCGCGCCGACCTCCATGTCCTCGACCGCCGCGATCAGGGGCCGGCTGTCGTCAACGATCACGTACTCGCCGACGCCGGTGACGCTGTCCCAGCGCACGACCTCGTCCTGCTTGGTGCGCGTCCCCGCGACGATCAGGGCCATGATGCGCCTGAAGTCGCGGTCGAGCACCACGTCGCGCACGCTCGCGATCTGGTCGCCCGTCTTCGCGCCGATGACCTTCTTGTGGAACAGCTTGTTGACATAGTTCATCTCGGCTCTCCTTTTGGCTCAGGTCCCGGCGAGCACAAGCTCGCTCAACCCGTGTGCTGCGGCTCGTCCGGTCGCCCGGTTCAGCGCCCCGCCCGGGCGCGGCGGGAGACGTCCTGCCATACGTCTGCCGCAAGTTCTGTGCCGGGCGCCGCCTCGGCGGTCTCTGGTATAATCGGCTGCCGTTGAGACCGCAGCCGCCAGCAGGCCCCGCCGCCCCGGGGCCGCCCACCTGGGCGCCCTGGGCGTCGACGCGCTC
>DAOLDO010001072.1:0-2351 GCA_035327325.1 Chloroflexaceae bacterium
AGGGCCGACATACACTCATTGTACACCGCGGCGGGCGGGCGCGGCGGGCCGGGGTGCCCTCGTGCTCTTTCAGCGCAGGGTGTCGGGTCTAGGGCATCAGGTGGGGAGGGGGCAGGGCAGCACCCGCCGCAGGCCCCGCCCTGTGCTATCATTTGGCGGCGCCGCGCCAGCAAGAAAGGGAAGCCGCCCGCAATGCCCGTCGTGACCGTCACCACCACCTACCTCCAGATCCTCGCCCCGGACGGCCTGCGCCCCGTCCACAACGACGACCCGGCCGTCCGCGTGGTCGAGGCCGAGGAGCCCCTGCCCGACTTCTACCGCTTCCTCTACGGCACGGTGGGCCGGGCCTACCACTGGACCGACCGCCTCGGCTGGAGCGACGAGCGGCTCCACAGCTACCTGGCGAGCCCGGCGGTGAGCGTCCACGTGCTCTACGTGCGCGGCACGCCCGCCGGCTACGTCGAGCTGAACCGCGAGGCCCCTGAGCCCGGCACCGAGGTGGCCTACTTCGGCCTGTTCCAGCCCTTCCAGGGCCGCGGCCTGGGCAAGTACCTGCTCGCCGAGGGCGTGCGCCGCGCCTTCGCCGCCGGCCCGTCGCGCGTCTGGGTCCACACCTGCACCCTCGACGGGCCCCACGCCCTCGCCAACTACCAGGCCCGCGGCTTCGTGGCCTACAGGACCGAGACCCACGAGCAGGAGCTGGGGCCGCCCCGCCCCTGACCAGGAGGTGACCGATGACCGAGGACGATACCCGCCACCTGCGCGACGCGATCGCCGTGGCCTGGAGCGCGCGGCGCGGCGGCAACCACCCCTTTGGGGCCGTGCTGGTGGACGCCGCGGGCCAGGTGCTGCTCAGGGCCGAGAACAGCGTGCTCACGGGGCGCGACCTCACCGGCCACGCCGAGACCAACCTGGTGCGCCTGGCCTCGGCGCGGCTCTCGCCCGAGGAGCTGGCGGCCTGCACGATGTACGCGAGCACCGAGCCGTGCGCGATGTGCGCGGGGGCCATCCACTGGGCCCGCGTCGGCCGGCTGGTCTTCGGGCTCAGCGCGGCGGAGCTGCGCGAGCTGGTCGGCCCGCGGCCGGACGACCTGCGGCTCCCCTGCCGCGAGGTCTTCGCCCGCAGCGGCCGCCCGATGGAGGTGGTCGGCCCGGCGCTGGAGGCGGAGGCCCGCGCCGTCCACGCCGGCTTCTGGCGCTGAGGCGGCCGCCCTGGTACGCCTCGCGCAGCAGGGGCCGGCGGGTGCGCGACGCGCTGCGGAGGAGCTGAGCGTGGACGAGCAAGCAGAGAGCGTGGACGAGCTAGGGCGCGAGGCCCTGGAGCGCGAGAGCGAGGCGACCTTCTTCATCGCGAGCGGGCCGGGCGGGCAGCACCGCAACCGGAACGCCACGGGGGTGCGCCTGCTCCACCGGCCGAGCGGCATCGTCGTCACGGCCACCGAGCGGCGCTCCCAGGCCGCCAACCTCGAGGTCGCCTACGCGCGCCTGGCGCGCCGGCTGGCCGCGGCCCGCGCCGTGACGGCCCCGCGCGTCGCCACCCGCCCCACGCGGGCCGCCCGCGAGGAGCGGCGGGGCGTCAAGCGCCGGCGCGGCGCCCTCAAGGCCCTGCGCGGGCCGGTGCGCGGCGAGGAGTAGGCGGGCCTTCACCCCCCCTGCCCCCTCTCCCGCGCGCGGGAGAGGGGGAGCCGAGCAACGCGAGGCGGGGTGAGGGCGGGCCGGAGCGCTCATCCCCGGGGCGCCAGGTCGCCGCCGCGCAGGGCGAGGACGAGCTGGCGGGTGAGCTGGATGTGGCCGAGGTGAGTGGCGCTGTGCTCGACGGCGTGGAGCAGGCAGTCGCGCCCGGTGATCGGCGCGTCGCCGATGGCCGCCAGGCGCCGGCCAGCGGGCGGGTTGGGCAGCGGGCCGAGGGCCGCCTCGGGGAGGTCGGCGAGCAGCGCCTGGAGCGCGGCGATCCAGCGCTCGTAGCGGGCGATCAGGTCGGGGCCGTGGCCGACGGCGCGGAACTCGGCCGGGCGGTCGCGGGGGATGTCCTGGCCGCCGACCAGCACCAGGGTCCAGTACTCGCCCGCCCCGATGGTGTGGGTGGCCACGGCGGCGAGGGTGTTGGCGTCGGGCAGGGGCACGGGGTGATTCAGCTCCTCGTCGCTGAGCCCCTCGAGCTGCCCGATGATGTCGCGGGCGATCTGGGTGAGCATCTGGGCGTAGGCGGTGGCCTCCTGAGCCATCGGGACCTCCTTGTGCTGGGTGCGGCCGGGACCGCGGCTATGGTAGCACAGGCGGCTCCGTCGCCGGATCGCCCGGGGGCCCGATGCGCGCGGCGAGGCCCCACCCCGCCGCCGCCCGCGCCAGGT
>DAOLDO010001073.1:0-2350 GCA_035327325.1 Chloroflexaceae bacterium
TGCAGCCGAAGAGCAGCAGCAGCAGCAGCGGGTAGTAGTAGAAGCGCTCCTTGCGACCGTCAATCGTGGCCAGGCTGAAGATCACCGTGACCAGCATCAGCAGCGCGGTCAGGAAGAGCATGATCGCGCTGAGCCCATCGGCGACCAGCGAGATGCCGAAGGGCGCGCTCCAGCCCCCCGGCTGGGCCACCTGGCGCCCCGCGCCGGCGATGAACAGGAGGAGCCAGGCGCTGTAGCCCAGGTTGAAGACCGTCACGGCCAGGGTGATCACGCGAACCCAGGCGCGCCGTCGGCAGATGATCGCGGCCACGGCCGCGCCCAGCAGCGGCGCCAGCAGCGGGAAAAACAGGTGGTTTGCCATTGGATCGTCCTACAGCTTATCGGTCGAGGTCATCATGTCGAGGTCATCGGACTTGACGGCCTGGTCGGCCCTATAGGCCAGAGCCAGGACGAAGGCGGTCAGGCCGAAGCTGATCACGATCGCCGTGAGGATCAGGGCCTGGATCAGCGGGTCGGCCGAGTCGGGGGGCGCCACGTTGGTCGCCGGGTCCACAAACGCCGGGTTGCCGCGCACCAGCCCATCGCCCATCAGGAACAGCAGCAGGTGCGCGCCGTGGCTGAGCAGCACCAGGCCCAGGATGAGCTTGACCACGCTGCGCCGCAGCATCAGGTAGATCGCCGTCGCGAAGAGCGTCCCGACGACAAGGGAAAGGATGAAGTTCATCGTCTGCTCCTTAGGCCTCGCCGGGCACGGGCTCGGCGTCGGGTCCGCGCTCCACCGGGTACAGGCTGGGCTCCTCGGCGAGCACCAGCGCCAGCTGCGCGGTCACCCCAATCACGGTCAGGTAGACGCCGACATCGAAGACCAGGGGCGTGCCGAGCTTGCCGATGCCGGGGATCGGCTGGGCGAGCCAGTAGGGCAGCATATAGCTCTGCCCGGCCGCCATGCCGGCGATGCCAGGGATCGCGGCGACGATCAGCCCCACGCCGGCCAGCCCCAGGTAGCCGATGGGGATGATGGCGCGGGCCTTTGCCGGACCGAAGGCCACGATCTGCAGGATGATCGCCGAGGCGCCCAGCAGGCCGCCGATGAACCCCCCGCCAGGCAGGTTGTGCCCGCGCACCAGCATGAACAGCGAGAGCAGCAGGAGCAGGGGCAGCATCAGCCGGGCGACCGTGCGTAGAATCACCGAGTCATACATCGTCATCACCTCGCTAGATTAGCGGTCGTCGCCGGCCGCGGCAGCTTCTTCCGGGGCGAGGAGCCGGCCGGCGGGGGCGAGCACCGCCGGCGCGGGGACGGCCTGGTCTCGTGGCGGCGCCGGGCGGTCGTCGGAGAGGCGCGGCTCGCTGGCGGGGCGCAGGCGGAGCATGGCGTAGATACCCAGCAGCGCGGCGAAGAGCACCACGATCTCGCCCAACGTATCGAAGGCCCTGAAGTCCACCAGAATGACATTGACCACGTTGTCGCCGAAGCCCAGAGGCTGGCTCTGGGCCCTGAAGGCCTGGCTGATGCTGGGGAACTGGGCGCTGCTCGAGGCGGCGAAGGCGATCCCCGCGATGGTCAGGCCGAGGGCGCCGGCGATCAGGCCGTCGCGCATGCGGGCCGGCGGCGACGACAAGCGCTCGAAGCGCACGGGCAGCACCGCGAAGACCAGCAGCAGAAAGACCGTCAGAAGCGTCTCGACCAGCAGCTGGGTCAGGGCCAGATCGGGCGCGCTGTAGATCACGAAGAACAGAGCCACCATCGCGCCGACCACGCTGGAGGCGATGATGGCGCCAAGGCGCGAGCGGGCCGTGACGGTCGCAAACGCCCCCATCGGGATCAGCAGCGCTACGACGAACTCGAAGGGCGCGACCCCCGCCAGGGTCGGCAAGGTCAGACCGTTGAACCCGTAAAGCGCCAGGGGCGGCGCGACGACGGCGATCAGGGCGCACACCGCCCAGGTGATGTAGGTGCGCAGCTTGCCGTTCTGCACCCGGCGGGTGAAGCTCGTGGCCCCGCGCAGCATGCCGTCAATGGCCGCGTCGTAGATCACATCGCCCTTGAGCCAGGTCGGGAGCGGCGAGGGCGCGGCGACGATCCTGGGCTCGAAGTAGGTCAGCGCCGCGCCGATAAGCAGCGCGCCCAGGCTGAGGATGAGCGGCACGCCGATCTCGGACGGGATGAGGTACAGGCTGATCGCCGCCCCTTCCCCGGCGATGGCCTGCACCGCCGGCATGAGGAAGCGCTCGGTCGCCGGCAACAGGCCCAGGGGCAGCACCACCGAGAGCAGCGTCAGCAGCGCAGGGCCGGCCAGCATGCCCGCCGGCGCCTCGTGCGCGTGCGCCTTCACCCCGGCGCCCAGGG
>DAOLDO010001074.1:0-2348 GCA_035327325.1 Chloroflexaceae bacterium
GATGGGACTGTCGCGCCGGCAGAGCTGAGCACTCGGCGCAAATCGTTCGGATGAGCGGCCACCCTGCGAAGGCGGGGTGGCCGCCGTCGCTTTGGACGGCGGCCAGGCATCGGGCGCGCTGCCGTCGTTTGGGACGGCGGCCAGAAATCGGGCGCGCCGCCGTCGCTTCGGGTACGCGTCCGGCAGGCGACGCAAGCGCTGCTCCTAGAGAGCGCGCGCTCCTTCGCCGGCGGATGCGAGCGCCACATGCTCGAGCGAGCCGAGCGCGCCCTCCGCGAAGGTCGCCTCCAGGTAGCCGGGCCCCGGCCCGGCGGCGCCCGGAGGGGCCCCGCGTTGCGGTGGGGCCCCCGCCGCGGCCACGGCGGCGCCGTCCACCTCGTGGGGGCGCTGCCCCGAGCCGATCACCAGGGCCGGCTCGCGCGCGCCGTACCAGCGCATCGCCGGCCGGCCCTCCTCCTCCAGCCCGGCCAGCAGCCCCTCGGCCATGGCCAGCTCCTCGCCCGCCGGGCCCTCGCTGTAGGGCAGCAGGCGCCAGCGCTCCTGTGGTATGCTCAAGAGAGACGCTCCTGTGGGGTGATGATGTCGGACCTCTCGCTGCGGCGCAAGCTGACCCTGCGGGCCCACGGGCGGCAGGTGGTGTTCGTCAAGCGGCCCGTCGAGCACAGCCGCCACGTGCTGATGAAGGCGTTCCTCTGGGCATTGTACCTGCCAGCATACCCCGACCTGGCGGTCGAGATCGACATCGGCGACCGCTACAGGCCCGACGTGGTCGCCCTGGGCGACGACGGGCGCCCGCGCTTTTGGGGCGAGGCCGGCGAGGTCGGCCGCGAGAAGATCCGCGCCCTGGCCCGCCGCCACCCCGCCGCCCACCTCGCCATTGCCCGCTGGGACGAGCGCCTCGGCCCGCTCACAGAGGTCGTGCGCGCCGCCCTCCGCGACGTCCGCCGCCAGGCCCCCTTCGACCTGCTGCGCATCCCGCCCGACGCCGCCGAGCGCTTCATCGCCGAGGACGGGGAGATCGCGCTGGCGCACGAGGACCTGCCGGAGTGGGTGCGGCTGTAGGCCGGCGCTGTGCCGCGTGGCCGCCCGTGGCGGCGTTGGACCAAGGACCAGGGCCGGGCGACAGCAGGCGCGATCAGGGCGGGCGTTGGTCTTTGGTCCTTCGTCTTTGGTCCCAACGGGCACAGGCATCCGGCGAGCACAAGCTAAAACAACCCCAGCTGCTCGACGTCGTCGCGGGGCGGCAGGGGCGTGCAGCCGTGCTCGGCGCACCAGGCCGTGTCGGGCCCGCGCCAGCGGTGGCGGGGCATGATCGCGCGGCCCTGGACGTCGAAGGCCACGCCCTCGGCCTCGAGCAGCTGGCGCTGCAGCAGCCCCCTGGTGCTGATCGTGCCGTCGCGGCTGACCACGCGCTGCCAGGGCACGTCGTCCTCCGCGGGCCCCAGCTCGGCCAGGGCGTAGCCGACCGTGCGCGCGTCGCACCCTCCGCCGACGACGGCCGCCACGTCGCCGTAGCTGCTCACCTGGCCGGGCGGGATCTGCCGGGCCACCAGATAGATGCGCGCGTAGAGGGCGGGGGTGGGCTGTGTGCTCATCGAACCTCCTGATCCAGCATACGCCAGAGGGCAGCCGAACGCCTCACCACGAAGGCCACGAAGCGCACGAAGGATCGAGGGACGCTCTGCCACTACGAGGGCTGCTGAGCCGCTCGTGTGGCTCCGCTCGTCAAGCAAGGCGGTGGGCTGGCCCCATCCTTACGTGGTCTTCGTGCGCTTCGTGGTAAGAGCCTACTGTCCTTTGCCGGCGACCTGCTTGAGCAAGCTCGCCGCCGCCTCGCCGCGCCCGAAGGCCAGGGCGACCGGCGCGCCCGTGCCGGGGTAGCTGGCCGTGGGGCCGAGGGCCGCCGCGCCGGGGCCGAGGGCCGCGAGGGCCGCGGCCTGCTCCGCCGGGCTGGCCGCGGCGGGCAGGATGACGAGGGCCGGCCCATCGGCGGGCAGGGGCGCGCCGGTGTAGGCACCCACGGGCAGGCCCCAGGTCAGGAAGCGCACCGTGTCCTCGCCCCGCAGCTTCTCGGGCAGGAAGACCCTTACGGCGCGCAGCTCGGGGTCCGCGGCGTCGGCCGGCGCCCGGGCCACGCGGCCCATGGTCGTCTCCAGCAGGTCGAACTCGCCGTAGACTGTCGGCTCGACCCGCATGGCCCCGAAGTAGAGCCAGAGGTTGAAGGCCAGGCTGGCCGCGAGGGCGGCGCCGACGAGGGCGGCGCGAGCGGTCGAAGGCGGCCCTAAGACATAGTTTGTCTGCGCCTTCCAGTCTGGCGTCGCCGCAGACCTCACCCCCCGGCCCCCTCT
>DAOLDO010001075.1:0-2346 GCA_035327325.1 Chloroflexaceae bacterium
GCTCATCAGTCACATCCGCCGTCTGGAGGGTTACCTCCTGATTGAACGGGAACCAGAAATACTGGGCGTAATCGTGGGTCGCGAAGGTGGCGGCGAGCTCGTCCATTGCCTGCCGCATAGGGATCTTCCGCTGTGTGACGCGCACATTGAAGGCCGGCTGAAGTGCGAGCGTGATCCTGGTGAAGACGCCAAACAGCCCCAGGCTGCATGCGACTGCCCGCCAGAGATCGCCGTCTCGCTCCCTGTGGATGGTGCGGATCTCGCCCGTGCCGGTCACGAGTTCGACCTCCTCCACAAACTCGGAGTATGTTCCCCAATGCTTGGAGAAGCCGTTGGCCCCAACTGATACTGCCCCACCAATGGTGATGGTAGGGAGATCAACGTTCATCGGCAGGCAGACACCGTGCTTGATAAAGGCGCGCAACGTGTCTCCAACCGTGACCCCGGGTTCGACCGTGATACGCGGAGGACTCGTGCTGACCCTAAGGATCCTGTTCAGACGTCGCGTGCTGATCAGGTAGTCCGTCGTGGTTACAAGAGGGCTCCAGGAGTGACTATCGCCCACGACGCGCACGTTGCAGCCGTTCTGTCGGGCTTCCCTGACGATCTGCTGTACTTCTGCGGCTGTCGTAGGCTCATAGTAACGGGCGACGGTGCTCGACAGGTTCTTGCCGTGATTGCGCCAGTGGTAATGTGCTGTGTAGGGAACGCTCATGCTGACCTCTACAAGGCCCGAGTCCATGGCTTCACGAATGCGGCGATACGTTAGACTATACGGCTCGATGAGGGCAGTACAATCAGGAAAAGTACGTATTGTAGTACGTATCTGTGAAGCGATAGCGGTGCTGATGGGGTCGGGGGCATGAGTTTTGCCCGGAGACGGGGTGGCTGTCTACGTCATCCGACCAGCTTGTGCTGCACGGCCAGGCCGACCGCCTCGGTCCGGTTGAGGGCGCCAAGCTTGCCGAGGATATTGTGGACGTGGTGGCGCACGGTGTTGCGGCTGATGGAGAGCCGCCGCCTGGGTGCCACCCCTGATCGTTCCAGCATGACCAGCGTTGTATAGCTGGAACGTGACGGTTGCGCGCAAAGGTCTGTCCAGCTGGGCACGTCCGCCTTGCGATGGAGGGCTGCCCAACAGTGTGTTGAGCAGAGGCGACCCGTGTTCTATAATGGGCTATGCCAGCGCCAGTGATCGCGACCAAGCTGTTCACCCCCCCGCCACGGCCGAACGCGGTGCTCCGCGCCGACCTGATCGCGCGGCTGAACGAGGGGCTGCACCGCAAGCTGACCCTGATCTCGGCCCCCGCCGGCTTTGGTAAAACCAGCCTGGCCAGCGCGTGGATTGCTGGCTGTGGCCGCCCCGCCGCCTGGCTCTCACTGGACGAGGGGGATACCGACCCTCACCGGTTTCTCGCGCACCTGGTTGCTGCATTGCAGACGGTTGTGCCGGCACTTGGCGCCGGGGTGGCGGCGTCCCTCCAGGCCTCGCAGCCCCCGCCCATCGAGGCGCTGCTGCCGCTGCTGCTCAACGAGCTGGCCACACTGCCGCAGCCCGTGGTCCTCGTGCTCGACGACTACCACCTGCTGGATGCTCGGCCGAGCGACCGGGCCCTCGCCCTGCTGGTCGAGCAGGGGCCGCCCCAGCTGCACCTGGTCATCGCCACCCGCGAGGATCCGCCGTTGCCCCTGGCCCGTCTGCGCGCCCGCGGCCAGCTGACCGAGCTGCGGGTGAGCGACTTGCGTTTTACCGCCGCCGAAGCGGCCCAGTTTCTCAAGGAGGCCATGGGCCTCCCCCTCTCAGCGGAACAGATCGCCGCGCTGGAAGCGCGCACCGAAGGCTGGGTCGCCGGGCTCCAGTTAGCCGCCCTCTCCATGCAGGGTCACCGGGATGTTTCAGGGTTCATCAGCGCCTTCGCCGGCGACAACCGCTACATCGGGGACTATCTGGTTGACGAGGTGCTCCAGCGTCAGCCGGAGCCGGTCCGCCGCTTTTTGCTCCAGACCTCGATTCTTGACCGCCTGAGCGGCTCGCTGTGCGATGCGGTTACCGGCCAGGAGGGCGGCAGCGCCCGGCTGGAGGCGCTCCATCGCGGCAACTTCTTTCTCGTGCCGCTCGATGCGCAGCGCCGCTGGTACCGCTACCACCACCTCTTTGCCGACGTGCTCCAGGCCCATCTGCGGGCGGAGCAGCCCGATCTGCTATCCACGCTGCACCAGCGCGCGAGCGCGTGGCACGAGCAGCATGGTTCGCCGACCGATGCGATCCGTCACGCCCTGGCCGGCGCGGATTTCGCGCGTGCGGCGGACCTGGTCGAACGGGCCGTGCCGATGATCCGCAGGAGG
>DAOLDO010001076.1:0-2331 GCA_035327325.1 Chloroflexaceae bacterium
GGGATGTGGCCCTCGAAGCGGCAGGTGACCACCACGCCGATGATCTCGAGGACGATGCCGCTCGGGCGTGATCCGTTCGTCATAGAGCTGCTCCTCTAGGAGGGCGTAGCGGTCTGCGCCCCTACGCCTCGGCCAGGGCGGCGGCGCCCGAGGAGATCTCGCTGACCTCCTTGGTGATCGCCGCCTGGCGGGCCTTGTTATAGGACAGGGTCAGGTCGCGCACAAGGTCCTTCGCGCTCTTGGTGGCGTTGCGCATGGCCACCATCTGGGCCGAGTAGAAGCTGGCGATCGACTCGAGGATGGCCTGGTAGATCTGGGTCTCGACGTAGCGCGGCAGCAACTCCTCGAGCACGGCCTCCTGGCTGGGCTCGTAGGTGAAGTCGAGCCGGCTGCTGCCGCTCTCCTCGGGGGCGTCAACGGGCACCAGCTTCTTGAGGGTCGGGCGCTGCACCAGCGTGTTGATGAACTCGCTGTAGACGATATAGACCTCGCTGTACTCGCCGGCCTGGGTGCGGCTGAGGGCGTCGGTCGCCACGCCGAGGATCTGCTCGAGGCCGGGCGCGTCGCCCAGCCTGATCGCCTCGGCCCGCAGATTCTGGCCGGTACGGGCCAGGAAGTCGCGGCCCTTCTTGCCGTAGGCGAAGGTGTCCACGGTGCGCCCCAGCTCGCGCTGCTCGATGATGAAGCGGCCGACCCTGCGCAGCACGTTTGAGGTGAGGCTGCCCGAGAGGCCGCGGTCGGGGGTGACTACGATCAGGGCCACCTTGCCCGTGTCGGGGCGCACGTCGAGCAGGGTGCCCCGGCGCGAGCCGCCGACCATGCGGCTGGTCAGGTCGCCGATGATGTCGCGCATGCGGTCGGCGTAGGGCCTGGTGGCCAGCACGTTGCGCTGGGCGCGGCGCATCTTCGAGGCCGCGACCATCTCCATCGCGCGGGTGATCTGCCCCACGTTCTTGACCGAGCGGATACGCCGTTTGATCTCGCGGCTGGATGCCATGTTCGCTCCGTTCTGGACCTCCGGGCGCCCACGTGGGGCGGCCCTGGGCACCCACGCGGGGGTGCCCCTACCTCCGGGCCTCCGGGCGCCCACGTGGGGCGGCCCTGGGCACCCACGCGGGGGTACCCCTACCTCCGGGCCTCCGGGCGCCCACGCGGGGGTGGCACTGGGCGCCCACGCGGGGGTGGCACTGGGCACCCACGCGGGGGTGCCCCTACCTCCGGGCCTCCGGGCGCCCAGGCGGGGATGCCCCTACACCTGGGCGCTGTAGTTGCTCGTGGCCTTGAACTCTTTGATCGCCCCCTCGAGGGCCTGCTTCACCTCGTCGGAGGGGAACTTGCGGTCGAGCTTGTTCTCATCAATCAGGCGGCGCACCTCGGGGTGGGCCGTCTTGAGGAACTCGATGAAGTCGTCGCGCCAGGTGGTGATCATCGGCACGGGCACGTCATCGAGGTAGTTGTTGTTGGCCGCGTAGAGGATGGCCACCTGGTCCTCGACGGGCAGCGGGTTGTACTGAGGCTGCTTGAGCAGCTCCTGCAGGCGCTGGCCGCGGTCAATCTGGGCCTTGGTGGTCGCGTCGAGGTCCGAGGCGAACTGGGCGAAGGCGGCCAGGTCGCGGAACTGGGCCAGCTCACCCTTCATCTTGCCGGCCACCGAGCGCATGGCGCGCGTCTGGGCCGACGAGCCCACGCGGCTGACCGAGATGCCGACGTTGAGGGCGGGGCGCTGGCCGGCGTTGAACAGGTCGGCCTCGAGGTAGATCTGGCCGTCGGTGATCGAGATCACGTTGGTGGGGATATAGGCCGAGACATCGTTGGCCTGGGTCTCGATCACGGGCAGGGCGGTGAGCGACCCGCCGCCGAACTCCTCGTTGAGGCGGGCGGCACGCTCGAGCAGGCGCGAGGGCAGGTAGAACACATCGCCCGGGTAGGCCTCGCGGCCGGGGGGGCGGCGCAGCAGCAGCGACACCTGGCGGTAGGCCACGGCGTGCTTGGAAAGGTCGTCGTAGACGATCAGGGCGTCCTTGACCAACTCGCCGCCCAGGGTCACGCCGTTCTCCATCACCTCCTCGCCCATCGCGCAGCCGGCGTAAGGGGCGATGTACTGGAGGGCGGCCGACTCGGAGGCCGATGCGGTGACGACGATCGTGTACTCCATGGCGCCGTAGCGCTCGAGGATGCCCACTACCTGGGCGATCTGGGCGCGGCGCTGGCCGATGGCAACATAGATGCAGACCATCCCCTGGCCCTTCTGGTTGAGGATGGTGTCAATGGCCACGGCGGTCTTGCCGGTCTGGCGGTCGCCGATGATCAGCTCGCGCTGGCCGCGGCCGA
>DAOLDO010001077.1:0-2330 GCA_035327325.1 Chloroflexaceae bacterium
GCGCGGCGGGCGATGCAGGCGCGCTACCTGGCCGAGCTGCCAGTGCGCTTCGACGCCCCCGTGCTCCCCATCCCGATGCTGCCGCACGAGGTGAAGGGGCTGGCGCTGCTGACGGAGCTGGGCGAGCAGCTGTACGGGGCGGGTATTCCGGCCGAGAGTGAGCGATAAGGAGCAGACCAGCATGAGCGTTGATCAGAGCTACGACCTGGAGCTGGGCGCGGAGGTTCGCGACGCGGCGCGATCATTCGCCACAGCGCTGAGCGAGACGCCAGTCTTCCAGGCGTTCGAGCAGGCGTCCGCCACCCTACGCGACGACGTGGTGGCGCGCTGCGCCATCGACGCCTACCAGGCGCGTGCCCAGAGCCTGCGGGCGCTGCTGACTCTGGGCGCCGTCTCGCCGGAAGAGCAGGCTGAGCTCAACCGGTTGCGCCGGGGCTACGAGGAGGAGCCGTCAGTTGTCGCCTACCTGGCGGCCCAGCGCGAGCTGGTGAGCCTGATGCAGGCTGCCGCCGACCGTCTCTCGGCACAGCTCGGGCTGGACTTCGCCGCGGCGTGCGCCTGCGGCTGCGGCTGCGGTTAAGGAGAACCTGTAATGATCGAGACCACCGAGACTCTGCCGGCCGCCGTGTCCGACGCGGCCGACGCCCTGGCGGCGGCGCTGCGGGCCTCGCCGCCGTTTATCGCCTTCGACGCTGCCGAGGCAGCACTTTTCGCCGACCCAGCTGCCGTCCCCCTGCTGGAGCGCTTCAGCGTAACCCAGCGCAACCTGCGCGCCCGCCAGATGGACGGCACGCTCACCCAGGTTGACCTGAGCGCGGCCCGCGACCTGGAGCGGGAGCTGGGGGCCAGCGTGCCCGTGACGGACTATATCGCCGCGCAGCAGAACGCCCTGGCGCGGCTGCCCGAAGTCAATCAGGCCATCAGCGAGCTGCTCGGCATCAACTTCGCGCAGCTGGCTCGGCGCTCATCCTGCTGCTAGGCCGCGGGCACGAAAGGACGGGAAGCCATGGCTGATCCGGTGCTGGTGGAAATCGTCGGCGCCCCTGTCTGTGTGAAGGGGCAGCCGACGACGTGGCGCAGCGTGTCGGCCTACGTCGCAGACCAGCTGGCCCTGCAGTTCGGCGACGGCGTGCGTGTCGTGTACCACGACCTGTTCGACGCCGGCTGCCCGCCGCTCCCCGAGGGCGCCCAGCTCCCACTCGTGCTGGTGGACGGCGCCGTGGTCAGCAGCGGCGGCAAGCTGAGCGTGCCGGCGATCCGGCGAGCCGTCGCGGCGCGGGCGAGTCACGGTGAGGTGAGGGCGCTATCGTGACAGCGGCAGAGCTGGATGTCATCGTGATCGGCGCGGGGCAGGCGGGCCTCGCCGCCGGCTACTACCTGCGTCGCACCGACTTGCGCTGGGCCATCCTTGACGCCGAGGCGGGGCCGGGCGCCTCCTGGCGCCACGGCTGGGACTCGCTGCGGCTCTTCTCGCCCGCCCAGTGGTCCTCGCTCCCTGGCTGGTCGATGCCGCCCTCGTCAGACGGCACGCCGACCCGCGACGACGTGCTTGCCTACTTCGCCGCCTACGAGGGGCGCTACCAGCTGCCGGTCGAGCGCCCCGTGCGCGTGCGCGGCGTGCATCGCGCGGGCGAGCAGCTCCGCGTGGAGACGGACAGCGGCGATTACTTCGCCCGCGCCGGGATCAGCGCGACGGGAACCTGGGGCAGGCCGCTCATCCCGGAGTACCCTGGGCGCGAGCTGTTCCGTGGTGTCCAGCTCCACTCGGCCGAGTACCGCTCGTCGGAGCCCTTCCGTGACCAGGTGGTGCTGGTCGTTGGCGGGGGCAACTCGGGTGCGCAGATCCTCGCCGAGGTAAGCCAGGTCGCCGAGGCCTTCTGGGTCACGCTCAGGGAGCCGCGCTTCCTGCCGGACGACGTGGATGGCCGGGTGCTCTTTCAGCGCGCCACCGAGCGCTTCCTCGCCCGGCAGGCGGGACGCGCAGTCGCGGAGCCACAGGGCGGCCT
The DNA here is from genome assembly GCA_035327325.1 of Chloroflexaceae bacterium. Taxonomy (GTDB): domain Bacteria; phylum Chloroflexota; class Chloroflexia; order Chloroflexales; family Chloroflexaceae; genus CAIWXH01. Next base: position 2,007 of record DAOLDO010001077.1, read on the forward strand.
GGGCGACATCGTGATGATGCCCTCCGTGCGCGAGGCCCGGGCGCGCGGCGCGCTGGAAAGCGTGCGACCCTTCGTGCGCTTCACGAAGACAGGGGTCATCTGGCCTGAGGGGCAGGAGATGCGTGTGGACGCGGTGATCTGGTGTACTGGCTTCGGCTACGCCCTCGACCACCTCGCCCCGCTCGGTATCCTGGAGCCAGACGGCACGGTCGCCGTCCACGGCACGCGCTCGGTGCGCGAGCCCCGGCTCTGGCTGCTGGGCTACGGCGAGTGGACCGGCGAGGCCTCGGCCACCATCCTCGGCGTCGGGCGCTACGCCCGCTC
>DAOLDO010001078.1:0-2330 GCA_035327325.1 Chloroflexaceae bacterium
GGCGACCTCGGCTTCTGGGGTGCAGTATACCCGCCCGTCGCCCCTCGATGAGAAAAAAAGCCTGAACATATCGTTAGCGAATCGCCACCTGGCAGGCCCTTGCGTAATCGAACAGATGTGCTATAATTGAAGGCTACGGCGCCACCCTGCGCGCCCGTGGTATACTCATAAGCGGTGCGGGGCGCCGCCTCGCCATACCGCGCGCCTCCAGGCGCGCCAAAGCCCATGAGCACTTCGCGGGCGCCCGCGCGGGTCGAAAAGCGGGCCGCCGAGGGCGCAACCGAGCTGCGCAACTACAAGCTCCACGAGCGGCTCAGCCAGGAGGAGCTGGCCACGGTCTACAGCGCCACCCACCTCACCCTCGACCGCCCGGTGGAGGTCCACCTCCTGCGCCGGCAGGGCTGGATCTCGGTCAGCCGCTTCCAGCTCGCCGCCCGCCTGGCCGCGCGCCTCAGCCACCCCAATCTGGTGGCGGTGATCGACGCCGGCCACGACGAGAAGTACGGCGACTACCTGGTCACCCCCCAGCTCGACGCGCGCCCCCTCAGCGCCATCCTGGCCGACGGGCCACTCACGCCCCTCCAGGCCGTGCGCGTGGCCTCCCAGGTCGCGTCGGCCCTCGACTACCTCCATGGCCAGCAGGTCTTCCACCGCGACGTGCAGCCGGCCAACATCCTGGTCGGCGTCGAGGGCCTAGCCTACCTGGCCAACCTCAGCCTCGCCGCCAGTCCCGACACGCCCGACCTCAGCAGCATCGAGGAGGCCGACTACCTCACGCCCTACTCCGCCCCGGAGCAGCGCCTCACCAAGGGCGAGGCCGGGGCCGCCCTCGACGTCTACAGCCTGGGTGCCGTGGTCTACCACATGCTCTCCGGCGAGGTGCCCCCCGCCCCCGGCGCCGAGCTGCCCAGCCTCGCCGCCCGCGACCCCAACCTCGTCGCCGCCGACCGCGTGGTGCGCCGCATGGTCGCCCCGCAGCCAGGGGCCCGCTTCGCCACGCCGGGCGCCGCCGTGGCCGCCCTGCGCCAGGCCCTGCGCGGCCAGATTGACCAGGCCACCGCCGACATGGAGGAGTCGCGCTGGGAGGCCAGCGCCGAGTGGCTCGAGAACCCTGTCGAGACGGCGATTGGCCCGACCCTCGACGAGGGCTTCCGCGACTACCTTGCCCGCACTCGCAAGCGCGCCGACGAGCTGCACCGCCGCGATGTGATCCGCCGCATCCTCAACCGCTGGAGCCGCGACGGCTTCTTCCGCCGCCGCGGCCTCGGCCAGCTGATCGCGCCCGAGCAGATCGTCAGCTACAACGTCTACTTCTACGAGCTGCGCACCCTCTACGAGAGCCGCGCCCCCGCCGAGCCGCGCACCCGCCCCCACAAGCCCGAGGACCGCAGCGCCAGCCAGCTCCCCCCCGAGCTGTGGGCCGCCCCCGTGCCCGAGGTTGGCCCCTTCGATGCGGTCGCCCCCCAGGAGATCGCCCTCCCCCACTCCACCCGCATCCTCTCTTGCCCCGAGTGCGCCGGCGCCACCGTCGTCCACTGCAAGGAGTGCAAAGGCTCCGGCATCGTCGAGAAGGTGCGCAAGGTCTCCACCCCCGACAACAAGCATGTTGACGAGACCCTCACCTCGCCCTGCCCGGCCTGCCAGGGCTACGGGCGCCAGCAGTGCCCCCGCTGCGAGGGCACCGGCAACCTGGTCGAGGAGCAGTTCTTCACCTGGTCGCGCCGCGCCAGGCTCTTCGAGAACACCGACGACATCGAGGACCTGCCCCAGCTCGCGATCAAGCGCCGCCTCGAGCCGGTCTTCGCCGGCCCGATCGACCCGTTCGAGGGCCGCTGGCATAGCGTCGCGCCACTCGCCGAGCTGCTGCGGGCCGCCATCGAGGAGGCCGGCGCGGACACGCGCCTCAGCGCCGCCGAGCTCAAGATCCACGGCGCCACGATCACCGAGATGGACTTCTTGCTCGACGAGAAGCCCCAGCGCCTCTACCTCGTCGGCTTCGACAACGAGCTGATCGGCGACTGGACCCTGCTCAACCCCGAGCGCCTGCTCGTCGCCGCCCTCGTCGCCCTGCTCGCCCTGCTCGCCCTCGTCGCCGTCGCCCTCGTCCTGCTCCAGTAGCGCCGCGGGCGTGTAAGCCTTCTATCACCCCTCGCTCAGGCCGCGATCATGCTGCCGTAACCCGCCCGCCGGGAGCGCGGGCGGCGCCCCTCGTTCGGCATGGTAGTACACGGCTTCCCGTAGCTACCCCGAACGAGGTGCACCATGGGCTCGTCCCGCCTTTCCCGCTGCTGGGTGCTGCTGCCCTGCGCGGCGGCCATCCTCATGCTCAC
>DAOLDO010001079.1:0-2329 GCA_035327325.1 Chloroflexaceae bacterium
CTCACGGCGTCGTAGCCGGCGGGCATGGCGAACTGCACGTAGTAGTCGCCGGGGACCAGGTTGGTGAAGGTGTAGAGGCCGCTCGCCAGGGTGGTGGTCGTGCTCAGGGGCGCGCCGGCGCCGGAGGGCCAGAGCTCGACGGTCACGCCGGCGAGGCCGGGCTCGCCCGCGTCCTGCGCGCCGTCGGCGTCCTGGTCGTGCCAGATCCGGTCGCCCAGGCTGGCCAGCTGGAAGAGGCCGAGGTCGTGACTGCGGTCGTCGTCGCCAGAGGCCACGCTGAAGGCGGCGGTGGTGAGGCCCGCGGCCAAATCGGCGTCGGAGTCGGCCGCGTCGTCGCCGCCGGCGTCGCGCGGGCTGACGAAGTGGCCGGCCGGGGGCGGGCCGAAGCGCACCTGGTAGCCGCCGGGCAGCAGGCCGGTGAACCTGTAGCGCCCGTCGAGGTCGGTGTAGGCGTAGTCGAGCACGGTCGCGCCGCTCAGGAGCTCGACGCGCACGCCCGGCACGCCCGCGGTCTCGCCGGCGTCCTGCACGCCGTCGGCGTCCTGGTCGTGCCACACCCGGTCGCCCACGCTGGCCGGCAGGAAGACGCCGGCGTCCCAGGTGCGGTCGCTCTCGCCCGACTCGAGGCTGATGAAGCCGGTGCGCCCGCTGATCGGCGAGGCGTCGGAGTCACCGGCGTCGGCGCCCTGATCCTGCCTGGTGAGGGCATAGCCCGCGGGCGCGTGGAAGGCCAGGTAGTAGTCGCCGGGGATGAGGTCGGTGAAGGTGTAGAGGCCGGTCGCGTCGGTGGCGGTGGTGGCGGTCGGAGCGGCGCCGCCTGGGCGCCAGAGCTCGACGGCGAGGCCCGCGAGGATGCCGCCCGGGTTGTCCGTCTCGCCCGCGTCCTGGAGGCCGTCGGCGTTCGCGTCGAGCCAGACCCGGTCGCCCAGGCTGGCCAGGTTGTAGACGCCCATGTCGAGGCTGAGGTCGCTCGCGCTGGAGGGGAGCGTGACCATGGGCGTGCGGAGGGTGGCCGGGTCCACATCGCTGTCGCCGTCGTCATCCACGTCGGCGCTATCGCGCGGGCTGACGGCGCTGTAGCCCGCCGGCATGGCGAACTGCACGTAGTAGTCGAGCGGGGCCAGCCCCGGGAAGCGGTAGAGGCCGTCGGCGTCGGTGGTGTCGGTGAGCACCAGCACGTCGTCGCCGCCGCCGATCACGCCGTCGGCGCCGGGGCGGTAGAGGCTCACGACGACGCCGGGAACGCCGGGCTCGCCGCCGTCCTGCACGCCGTCGGCGTCGCGGTCGTGCCAGACCAGGTCGCCCAGGCTGGAGACCTGGAAGAGCCCGACGTCCCAGCTCGTGTCGCTCTCGCCCGGGTCGAGGGTGGTGAGGGCAGTGCGCTCGGGCGGGGCGAAGGCGTCGCTGTCCAGGTCGTCGGCGCCGACGTCGCGGGGGCTGAGGGCGTAGCTCGGCGGCGGCACGAAGAGCAGCGAGTAGTCGCCGGGGACGAGGTTGGCGAAGCTGTAGGCGCCCGTGGCGTCGGTGACGGCGCTGTTGACGCTCACGCCCGCGCCGTCGTAGAGCACCACCTGAACGCCGGGGACGCCGGGCTCGCCGGGGTCCTGCACGCCGTCGGCGTCGAGGTCGAGCCAGGCCCGGTCGCCCAGGCTGGCCGTGCGGAAGATGCCGAAGTCCCAGCTCGCGTCGTGCTCGCCTGGCGCGAGGGTCGTAGCGAGGGTCTGGAAGCTGGTCGGGCTCGGATCTGAGTCGAGGGCGTCGTCGGCGCCCGCGTCGCGGGGGCCGGGCCTGTAGCCGGTGGGCAGACCGAACTCGAGGTAGTAGTCGCCGGGGATGAGGTTGGTGAAGCTGTAGAGGCCGGTGCTGCCGGTGCTCGTGCTGGCGACGGGGGCGCTGCTGCCGGGCCGGTAGAGGCGCACGGCGACGCCGCTCACCCCGCCCTCGCCGGCGTCCTGCACGCCGTCGCGGTCGAGGTCGTTCCAGACCCGATCGCCGATGCCGGCGAAGGTGAAGAGGCCGAGGTCCCAGCTCGGGTCGTGCTCGCCGGGCGCGAGGGTGGTGACGGCGGTGCGGCGGGTAACGGTGTCGGCGTCGGAGTCTGCCAGATCGTCCGCCCCGCTGTTCTGAGGGCTGGGGGTGTAGCCGGCCGGGGGCTGGCCGAACTCGAGGTAGTAGTCGCCGGGGGGCAGGCCGGCGAAGGCGTAGAGCCCGCCGCCCGCCGTGACGGTGGAGCCGGCGAGGGTGCCGTCGGCGCGGAAGAGCCGCACGGCCACGCCGTCGAGGCCGGGCTCGCCGGCGTCCTGCACGCCGTCGCGGTCGAGGTCGTTCC
>DAOLDO010001080.1:0-2329 GCA_035327325.1 Chloroflexaceae bacterium
GTGGTGATCGTGGACACCTCGAACGAGATCGCCGGCGATGGCGACATCCCCCACCCCGGCATCGGTCGCGCCCGCCGCATGCAGGTGCCGCGCCCCGCCGAGCAGCACGCGGTGATGATCGAGGCGGTCGAGAACCACATGCCCGAGGTGATCGTGATTGACGAGATCGGCACCGAGCTGGAGGCGATGGCCGCCCGCACGATCGCCGAGCGCGGCGTGCAGCTCGTCGGCACCGCCCACGGCAACACCCTTGACAACCTCATGGTCAACCCGACCCTCTCGGACCTGGTGGGCGGCATCCAGGCCGTGACCCTGGGCGACGACGAGGCCCGCCGCCGCGGTACCCAGAAGACGGTGCTGGAGCGCAAGGCCCCGCCCACCTTCGACGTGCTGGTCGAGATCCAGAGCTGGGACAGCGTGACCGTCTACGACGACGTTGCGGCCGCGGTGGACGCCATCCTGCGCGGCGAGGACCCGCCGGCCGAGGAGCGGGCCCGCGACGCCGACGGCAACGTGGTCGCGACCCCGGTGCACCGCGAGGTGATTGACGCGCCGGCCCTGGGGCGGCGCACGGGCGGCCCCGGCGGGCGTGGCGGCGAGCGCATGGGCGGCGAGCGCATGGGCGGGGGGCGCGGCGGCTATGGGCGCCCTGGCGAGATGATGGGCTCGTCGGGCCCGCGGGTGCGCGAGCGCAGCGGCGCCGGGGCGGGCAACGGCAGCCACGGCCAGCCGGCGGCGCCGACCCAGCGCATCTTCCCCTTCGGGGTGAGCCGCAACAGGCTGGAGACGGCGATCGAGCGCCTGCGCATCCCCGCGGTGATCGTGCGCGACATGAAGGACGCCACCCTGGTGATGACGCTGAAGAACTACTACCGCCAAAGCGCCCAGCGCCTGCGCCAGGCCGAGGAGCAGGGCGTGCCGGTCTACGTGCTGCGCAACAACACGATCACCCAGATGGAGCGCCAGCTCGCCCACGTCTTCAACCTGCGCGAGGTGGAAGCCGACGAGGCCCTGCCGCCCTCGCGCCGCAACGACGACAGCAGCGTGGTGGAGGAGGCCATGCTCGAGGCCGAGCACGCGATCAGCGCCGTGATGAACGGCGAGCGGGCCGCCGTGGAGCTGGAGCCGCGCAGCAGCTACATCCGTAAGCTCCAGCACCAGATGGCCGACCGTTACAACCTGCGCTCGGAGAGCCGCGGCGAGGAGACGAACCGGCGCGTGAAGATCTTCCGCTAGGGCCGCTGGCCCCGGCTGTCTGCCCCCCGCACAGCACCTGCAACGGATCGTTGCACGATAAGGTATAATGCCGACAGGATCAGCGTACCAGCGAGCTGCTATGGGCGTGTTTATCACCTTTGAGGGCCCTGAGGGCAGCGGGAAGAGCACACAGGCGCGGCTGCTCTACGAGCGGCTGCAGGGCCTCGGCTACCCCGCCATCCTCACCCGCGAGCCCGGCGGCACGCGCATCGGCGAGATGATCCGCCGCATCCTGGTGGACTTGCGCCACACCGAGATGGCGCCGACCACCGAGACGCTGCTCTTCTCGGCGGCGCGGGCCCAGCTAGTGAGCGAGCTGGTGCGTCCCTACCTCAACACGGGCGGGATCGTGCTCTGCGACCGCTACGCCGACTCGACCTTCGCCTACCAGGGCTACGGCCTCGGCCGCGACCTCGACGAGCTCCAGGCGATCACGGCCCTGGCCACGGGCGGTCTGATGCCCGACCTGACCTTCTACCTCGACCTGGACGTGGAGGCGGGCCTGCGCCGCAAGCGCGCCGCCCGCGACCGGGCCGCGCAGGAGCTACAACAAGTACGCGAACGCTTAGAACAAGCCAAACTCCAATACCCCGACGAAATCGCTACCGCCAGGGAAAATTCGGCTACAGAATTGCAACGCATCCGACAGGAAACCGCCGACCAGATTGCCAAAGCCCGCCAAAAAGCTGAGCAAGAACAAGAAAAAACCGTTGAGGAAATCGGTGCTTCCAAAAAATCTGCCTCGGAGGAACTGCTGCGCACCCGCGAGCAAGTAGCCGGCGAAATAGCCAAACTGCGAGAAAATGCCGTATTGGAAAAAGAAAAAACAGCCTTGGAATTAGCCGAATCGCGGCGCAAAGCCAGTGAGGAAAAAGCCCGCATTCAGGAGAGCAATGCCGCCGAAATCGCCGCTTTGCGCGAAAATTTGGCCCGCGAAAAAGAGAGCGCAGCGGTAGAAGTTGTCAATACCCGTCAACGCGCCAGCGAAGAAATTGCCAAAATTCGCCAACAGGTAGCCCTCGAAACCGAGCAAGCCAAGCAACAACATGAAGCGACCAAAAAACAATTCGCC
>DAOLDO010001081.1:0-2325 GCA_035327325.1 Chloroflexaceae bacterium
CGCACCCGGTGCTGGTGGAGGAGGGCCTGGCCCGCCCCGGCATGGTGATCGTCGGCAGCGACAGCCACTCGACCGCCTACGGCTGCGTCGCGGCCTTCGGCACGGGCATGGGCACCACCGACATCGCCCTGGCCGCCGCCACGGGCCGCACCTGGCTGCGCGTGCCCGAGACGGTGCTGGTGCGGGCCGGGGGCGCGTTCCGCCCCGGCGTGAGCGCGAAGGACCTGGCCCTGCGCGCCGCCCGCGCGCTGCGGGCCGACGGCGCCACCTACGCCGCGGTCGAGTGGCACGGCGTCGAGGCCCTCAGCGTGATGGAGCGCATGACCCTGGCCACCCTCTCGATCGAGGTCGGCGCCAAGGCCGGCCTCGTGCCGCCCGTGTTCGCGGAGGCCCGGGGCGCCGGGAGCGCCGCCGTGCTCCCGCCGGCCCGCCTCGATCTACGTCGCCCAGAAACGGCGGCCGGCTTTCTCGCGGTTCAGGAGGGCGCGACCTACAGCCAGGTGGTCGAGATCGACCTCCGGCGGCTCGAGCCCCAGGTGAGCGCGCCCCACACCGTGGACAACGTGAGCGACCTGAGCGACCTGGGCCGGGTGGCGATTGACGTGGTCTACCTCGGCACATGCACCAACGGCCACTACGAGGATATGGCCGCGGCGGCGCGCCTGCTGCGGGGCCGGCGCCTCGCCCCCGGCCTGCGCATGCTGGTGGTGCCGGCGAGCGCCAGGGCCCTCCAGCGCGCCGCCGAGGATGGCACCCTGGCCGCGCTGCTCGCCGCCGGCGCGACGATCGGCACGCCCGGCTGCGGCGCCTGCATCGGCCGCCACATGGGCGTCCTCGCCCCCGGCGAGGTCTGCCTGTTCACCGGCAACCGCAACTTCCGCGGCCGCATGGGCAGCCCCGAGGCCACGATCTACCTGGCCTCGCCCGAGGTGGCCGCCGCCACCGCCCTCACCGGCTACCTCACCCACCCCCAGGAGGTGCTCTGATGGCCCGCGTCTGGACCTTCGGCCAGGACGTCAACACCGACCAGATCGTCCCCGGCCGCTACGCGCCCTACATGCTGAAGGACGAGGGCGACCTGCGCAAGTACCCGTTCGTCGAGCACCGCCCCGAGTTCGCCGGCGGCGTGCGCCCCGGCGACCTGATCGTCGCCGGCAACAACTTCGGCTGCGGCAGCTCGCGCGAGTACGCCCCCCTCGCCCTGAAGATGGTCGGCGTCGGCGCCATCGTCGCGCCGCTCTTCGCCCGCATCTTCTTCCGCAACGCCCTCAACCTCGGCATCCCCTGCTTCACCGCCGACCTGGCCGGCCGGCTGCGCGACGGCGAGGAGATCGAGCTGCGCCTCGACGAGGGCCTGATCCTCACGGCCGACGGCCGGCGCGTCGAGCTGCCCCCGCCCCCGGCCTTCCTGCGCGAGGTCTGGGCCGCCGGCGGGATCGTGCCCTTCTACAGGCGCCACGGGCGCTTCCCCGGCGAGGTGGCGCCGTGAGCCAGGTGGCAGCGAGGCCCAACGACCCGGGGCGCCCGCTGCGCGTCTGCGTCATCCCCGGCGACGGGATCGGGCCGGAGGTGCTGGCGGCCGCCGTTAGGGCCCTGCGCGCCCTTGCGCCTGACGCCGAGCTGGTCGAGGCCGAGGCCGGCTGGGCCGCCTTCGAGCGCCACGGCGACGCCCTGCCCCCCGCCACCCTCGAGGCCGCGCGGGCGGCGGACGCCACCCTCTTCGGCGCCGTCGCCTCGCCCAACCACGCCGTGCCCGGCTACAGCAGCCCGATCGTGCGCCTGCGCCGCGAGCTCGACCTGTACGCGAACATCAGGCCGACGCAGGGCCCGGGCGTCAACCTGGTGATCGTGCGCGAGAACACCGAGGGGCTGTACGCCGGGCGCGAGCGCTCGGAGGACGGCGGCGACACCGCCATCGCCGAGCGGGTGATCACGCGGCGCGCCTCGACGCGCATCGCCCGGGCGGCCTGCGAGCTGGCCGGGCGCCGCGCCGCCGAGCTGGGGCGGCCCGGCCGCGTGACCGTCGTGCACAAGGCCAACGTCCTGCGGGTCAGCGACGGGCTGTTCCGCGAGGCGGCCCTGGCCGTGGCCCGCGACTACCCCGACCTGGCCGTGGAGGAGCTGCTGGTGGACGTGGCGGCTATGCGGCTGGCCCAGGAGCCGGCCCGCTTCGACGTGGTGGTGACGACCAACCTCTTCGGCGACATCCTCTCTGATGTGGCCTGCATCCACGGGGGCGGCCTGGGGCTGGCCGCCTCGGCCAACCTCGGCGACGGCCGGGGCCTGTTCGAGCCCGTCCACGGCGCCGCGCCCGACATCGCCGGG
>DAOLDO010001082.1:0-2322 GCA_035327325.1 Chloroflexaceae bacterium
AGGGGGCCGGCGTCGCCTGTGGGCTTGAGGGGGGTGGGCTCGCCGCGCTCGGCCTCGTCGGGCGTGGGCGTGGGGCCGGCCGGCTCCTCGAAGGCGCGCCTGACCCTTGCGCGCAGGGCCTCCTCGAAGAGGTCGCGGGCGGGGAAGGCGATCTTCGCGGTGAGGCGAGCGATCTCGTTGAGGTCGCCGATGGGCAGGCGGTAGATCAGCTCGAGCAGGTGGGCGAAGACGTGGGCGGTGGCGGTGGCGTCGTGGAGGGCGCGGTGGGCGTCGGCGAGGGGCACGCCGAGGCGCTCGGCGAGGGCGCCGAGCCTGTAGATCGGGGCCTGGGGGATGAGCAGGGTGGCCAGCTCGAAGGTGTCGTAGACGGGCTGGGCGAAGCTCATCCCCTGGGCGCGCAGCATGCCCAGGTCGAAGCCAACCGAGTGGCCTACGATCGGGTAGCTCTTGATGAAGCGGGCGACATCGCCGCCAACCTCGTTGAAGCGCGGGGCGGCCGCCACATCCTCCGGGGTGATGCCGGTGAGCCTGGTGATCTTCAGGGGGAGGGCCTGGCGCGGGCGAACAAGCTGGCTGTAGGTCTCGAGGATCTCGTGGCCGCGGAACTTGACGGCCGCCACCTCGATCAGCTCGTCCACGCCGGCCACGAGGCCGGTGGTCTCGACGTCGAGGGCGACGTAGATGCGTTCGTTCATAGGGTCGCTGTCGCCGGGGCGCTGCGCTGCGGAGCGGGCGCGGGCGAGGGGCCCGCCCCGCGAACATGCGAGCCATTATACCTGATCGGGGGCACGGGCGGGCCTGCGGCAGACGAACACCAGGCAGCGGCGCATGGGCGCCGGCAGCGCGGGGGCCAGAGCGGCGAGGGCCAGCTCGCGGGGCTCGGCGGCGTAGGCGGCCCACTCGGCGCGCTCGACGGGCCAGGCGCGCTCGAAGCCCGTGGCGCGCTCCACGGCCAGGCCGCCGGCCTCGACCAGGCGGCGCCAGGCCCCGAGGGTGCCGAAGCGCTGGACGGGCTGGCCGTCGTCGTCGGGCAGGTCGCCCGTGCGCCAGGCCCGCAGCACGCTCCAGGTGAGCCCGAAGGCGTTGGGCACGAGCAGACAGGCGGCGCCACCGGGGCGCAGGACGCGGGCCAGCTCGCGCACGCCCAGCGCGGGGTCGGCGAAGTGCTCGAGGCTGCCGACGCAGGTGGCGAGGTCGAAGCGGCCGTCGGGGAAGGGCAGGGCCTGGCCGTCGCCGACGAGGACGCGGCCGTGGGCGCTGCGCCGGGCGGCGGCGGCGGCGAGGTCAACGCCCCAGTAGCGCAGGCCGCGGCGCCTGGCCTCGGCGGCGAGCTGTCCGTCGCCCGCGGCCACGTCGAGCAGCAGGTCGCCGGGACGGGCCGGCAGCAGGCCCAGGAGCCACCTGAGCAGGCCGCGGCGCGGGCCGAGCCAGCCGGCGGCGTAGAGCCCCTCGTAGGCCGCGCGCAGGGCGGCGCCGTCGCGGGTGGCGAACTGCTCGAACATGGGGGCTCCTTACCCCCCCGCGCGGGCCGCGAGGACGAGCCCCGAGGCGGCGGGGGCGCGGTCGGCGAGGCGCAGGAGGGGCCAGGCGAGGAGCCCGGCGGCGTAGGGCAGACGGCGGCCCCCGAGGCGGCGCCGGGCGCTCTCCACGGCGTAGTAGCGCTCGAGGGGCAGGGCGAGGCGCGGCCCGGGGGCGAAGCCGGCGGCGACGAGGGCGCGGGCCAGGGTGCGCGGGGTGAAAAGGTGCAGGTGGCGCGGCGGGTCCCAGCCGGCCCACCAGGGGCCCCAGGCGGCGGCCTGGAGGCTGGCGGCGTTCGGCGTGCTGAGCAGCAGGAGGCCGCCGGGGCGCAGGAGCCGGCGCAGCTCGCGCAGGGCGGCCAGGGGGTCCGGCAGGTGCTCCAGCACCTCCCAGAGGGTGGCCGCGTCGAGCGGCCCGCGGGCGGCGGTCAGGTCGCCGAGCCAGACGGGCAGGCCCTCGCCGGCGGCCTGCGCCAGGGCCGCGCGGCTGAGGTCGCACCCGACACCGCGCCAGCGGGGGTCGCGCCGCAGCTCGCGCAGGAAGCTGCCCGAGCCGCAGCCGAGGTCGAGCAGGGCGCCGCCGGGGGCGAGCCGGGCGAGGACGCGGCGGCGCAGGGCGTGGTGGCGGCGGCGCAGCCAGCGGCGCAGGGGCGAGGGCTCGGCCTCGGGCGGGGGCCAGTGGGGCTCGTAGCCGGGGCCGTAAGCCGCCGCCAGCTCGGCGGGGTCGGGGCGGGGCTCCAGGGCGAGGAGGCTGCACGCCGCGCAGCGGGCGATGCGCCTGCCGACGTGGCCCGCCGGCGCGAGG
>DAOLDO010001083.1:0-2316 GCA_035327325.1 Chloroflexaceae bacterium
TGCTGCGCCGCGAGAGCTACCTGGCGCTGCTGATCGAGCGCCCCGAGGTGCTGCCCGCCGACCCGATCCGGGCCCGCCCCGACGGCCCACTGACCGTCGTGCGCTGGTCGGCCGCCACCCCGCTGAGCGGCGACTACTGCCTGGCCACCACCACGGCCCGCGGCAACATGGTGCCGGCGACCCACGGCGAGACGGTGGTGGCCGAGGCGCTGCGCGAGCTCTCGCCCGAGGAGCGGGCCCAGGTCGCCGCCGCCGCGGCCCTGCGCTCCGGCTGGCGCACCCCGCGCCAGCGCCTGCGCCTGGCCCGCGGCCCCCTGGCCTTCCTCGACCCCGCCACCCTGGCCCTCGCCGCGCCCCCCGGCGCCGAGGCCCCCGGGGGCGGCCCCAGCGCCCCGGCGATCAGCGTGAGCGTCGAGGGCTTCGAGCGGCCCTGGCAGCCCCGCCCCAGCCTGCTCGACAGCCGCCCCGACGAGCTGGTCTTCCGCCTCGAGATTGACGACGCCGGCGACGACGCCGTGGTCTTCGGTGACGACACCTTTGGCCGGCGACCGGACGAGGCCGCCCGCGTCACCGCGACCTACCGCGTCGGCGGCGGCGCGGCCGGCAACGTGGCCGCCGGCACCCTGGTGGAGCCCAGGCCGCGTCCCAACGAGTCCTTCGCCTGGCTCGACGCGGTGACCAACCCGCTGCCCGCCACGGGCGGGCGCGACCCCGAGACCACCGACCACGCCCGCCGCTTCGGCCCGGCCAGCTTCCAGGCGCCCCTGGTCGCCGTCGGCCCCGGCGACTACCAGGCCCTCGCCCAGAGCTTCCTCGACGCCCAGGCCCGCGCGCCGCTCCAGCGGGCCAGGGCGGCCTTCCGCTGGACGGGCAGCTGGCTGACCGCGACCCTGGCGGTTGACCCGCGGGGCACCGCCGAGCTGGACGAGGGCCTGCGGGCCGAGCTGCTTCAGTTCCTCGAGGGCCGGCGCCTGGCCGGCTACGACCTGGCGGCGATCGGCGCGCGCTACGTGCCGGTCGAGCTGGAGGTCGCCTTCTGCCCGGCCCCGGGCTTCCGCGCGGCCGACGTGGCGGCGGAGCTGCGCCGGGCCCTCGGCGGGGGGCTGCTGCCCGACGGGCGACGCGCCTTCTTCCACCCCGACAACTTCAGCTTCGGCGACAGCCTGTTCGTCAGCCGGCTGTACGCGGCGATCATGGCCGTGCCCGGCGTCGAGTCGGCCCGCATCACCCGGCTGGCCCGCCTGCGCGCCGACGAGTCCGCCGAGGAGACGGCCGCCAACCTGCGCCAGGGCGCCCTGCGCGTCGGCGCCGACGAGATCGTGCGCCTGGACGACGACCGCAACTTCCCCGAGCACGGCTCGCTGGTCGTCCGCCAGGTGAGCGCCCAGGACGCCATCTTCCGGCGCGCGGCCCTGGCCCGGCCGACCCTGAGCCTGCGCCGCCTGCTCAGCGAGAGGGAGTAGCGCATGACCGAGCCCCTCTGCGCCCCGCCGCCCGACCCGCAGCCGGGGGCCTGCGCCCCGCCCGAGCCGCCGCCCGCGGCCCCGCTGCCGGTCCACAACCCGCCCGGCCTGGCGTCGATCGGCTACCGCATCGGCACCTTCGGCTCGTTCCGCCGGGCCATGCTGGCCGCCATGGCCGGCGCCGGGCTGCCCGTCGGCCCAGGCACGCCGGTGCGCTGGAGCGAGGGGGGCGCCGGCGACTACCAGACCGCCCTGATCGAGCTGTGGGCCTACCTGGCCGACATCCTCACCTTCTACCAGGAGCGCATCGCCAACGAGGCCTACCTGCCCACAGCCACCCAGCGCGACTCGCTGCTGCGCATCGCCGAGCTGATCGGCTACCGCCCCGCGCCCGGCTCGGGCGCCAGCGCCCTGCTCGCCTTCACCGCCGAGGCCGGCAAGACCGTCGCCGTGCCCGCCGGCTTCCGCGTCGCCAGCAAGCCGGCCCCCGGGCGACCGCCCGTGGTCTTCGAGACCGAGGGCGCCTTCAGCGCCGGGGGCGCCTACAGCGCCATCCCGCTCTCGGCCGTGGCGCCCACCGACCAGCTCGCGCCCCTCGAGGTCTACAGCCTGATCTTCCGCCGCCCGCCCGCCCCCGTCAGGCCCCGCCCGAAGCTGCCCAAGGCGAAGCCGCGCCCGCGCAGGCCGTGGCGGCCCCTCGAGTGGACCGTCGAGCACGCCTACCTCCGCGCCTTCGGCGAGAAGCTGGGGCGGGCCTACTACAAGACGGCGCCCCGCGGCGTCCCGCTCGCCCCCGCCAAGCCCACGACGGTGATCGACGCGGCCCTCCAGGCGCCCACCCCCCGCCTGGGCA
>DAOLDO010001084.1:0-2316 GCA_035327325.1 Chloroflexaceae bacterium
CCCCTTCGTGGCGGGCCAGCGCCTCTACGAGGGCCTGGTCGGCTCGCGCCCGCCCGCGGCGGTCGAGGGTGCCGAGCTGCCCTTCCGGGCCCTGTGCGGCGAGCTCCTGGGCGCACGGTCGGCCTGCCTGGTGCCCCTCGGGCCCCTCGCCGCCCTGGCCGGGCCGCCCCTCGCCCTGGGCCCAGATGGGGCGGTCGGGCCGGCGGAGGGCCCGGCGGCGCTGGCCCTGATGGCGGCGGACCTGGCGGCGGGCCTGCCCGCCCCGCCGCCCCTCTGCCTGCGCGTCGCGCCGGCGGCCCACGGGGGTGCGGTCTGGGCGGTGCCCCTGGCGGGCGAGCGCGGCCTGATCGGGCTGCTGCTGCTCGGCGAGAAGCGCGACGGCGGCCTCTACACCGAGGAGGAGATGGCCCTGGCCCGCGGCGTCGCCGAGCGCCTGCTCGACGGCCTGGCCGGCGCCGAGATGGCCAGGCGCCTCGTCGCCCTGCAGCGCCGGCGCCTCGCTGAGGACCAGGTGCTGGACCGGCGGGCGCGCCGGCTGCTCCACGACGAGGTGCTGCCGCAGCTCCACGCGGCCATCCTTGAGCACGCGGGCGAGCCGCGGCTGCGCGCCCAGCTCACCGCCGTGCACAAGCAGATCTCGAACCTGCTCCACGACCTGCCGGCCGCGGCCGGGCCCGAGCTCGAGCGCCACGGGCCTCTCGGTGCCCTGCGCCGCGCCGTCGAGGGCGAGCTGGCTGGCGCCTTCGACCGGCTCAGCTGGGAGGTCGCCGAGGAGGCCGAGGCGGCCGCCCGCCGGCTCGACCCCCTGCGGGCCGAGGCCCTGTTCTACGCGGCCCGCGAGGCGGCGCGCAACGCGGCCCGCCACGGGCGCGGCGGCGAGGGCGCGCGGGCCCTGGCCCTGCGCGTCGCCGCCGGCTGCCGCGCCACCGCCGGCGGTCCGCCCCTGGTCGAGGTCGCCGTCGAGGACGACGGCGTGGGCCTGGGCGGCAACCGCGCAGACGAGCCGGGGGGCGCCGGCCTGGCCCTCCACGGCACCATTCTCGCCATCCTCGGCGGCGGCCTGGCGGTCGAGAGCGCGCCGGGCCGCACGCGGGTCACCGCCAGCGTGCCCGCCGAGTGACCCGCCCTACCCGACCGGGTAGGGGGAAACCGTCCCCCCTGCCGTCATAGGCGCAGCGCTGTGGGGGTATAATGGCCTTAATTCTTGTGATTGTGGGCGCGACGATCTGAGCGAGCCGCGGGGGCGCCGCCAGGCCGCGTTCTGCCTGGTCGAGTCTATGGAGCAGCGGCCCGTTATCCTGGCAGTCGTCGGCGACAGCGCGGCGGGGAAGACGACCCTCACCGCCGGCGTGTCGGCCATCCTCGGCCCCGAGCGCGTGGTGACCCTGCACCTGGATGACTACCACCGCTACAGCCGCGCCGAGCGCGAGGCCCGCGGCCTGACCCCCCTGCACCCCGACTGCAACCACCTCGACCTGATGGAGCAGCACCTCCGCCAGCTCGCCGACGGTCAGCCGGTGGTCAAGCCGGTCTACAGCCACACCACGGGCGCGATCGAGGGCCACCAGCGGCTGGATCCGGCCCCGTTCGTGGTGGCCGAGGGGCTGCTCGCCCTGGCCACGCCGCGCCTGCGCGACCCCTGCCACGTGCGCGTTTTCCTCGACCCCCCGGAGGAGCTGCGCGAGCGCTGGAAGATCCGGCGCGACAGCCTGGTGCGCGGCTACACCCCCGAGCAGGTGCGCGCCGAGATGGCCCGCCGCCGCCCCGACGCCGAGGAGTTCATCAGGCCCCAGCGCGGCTGGGCCGACGTGGTGGTGCGCTTCTACCCCAACGGCGGCGGCCCCGACGGGCAGCTCAGCGTGCGCCTGGTGCTCAGGCCCAGCCTCGTCTACCCCGACCTCAGCCCGGTGATCGCGCGCCAGGGTGACCCCCCCGCCATGCGCCTGCGCGTCGGCCGCGACGACGGGCGCCTCACCGAGATCCTCGAGATCGACGGGCGGCTCAGCCCCGCCCAGGCCGCCGCGGTCGAGGAGGTGATCTGGGCCAACCTGCCCGGCCTGCGCCACCTGCGCCCCGACCAGCTCGGCACCTACCACGACGGCCACGACCAGCGCCAGAGCGACGTGCTCGGCCTCGTGCAGCTGCTGATCGCCTACCAGTTGCTGCGCGCGGCGTAGGGTGTGGCCTTCCGGCCTCGGCTCAGCAGGGGGCCTGCGACCCCGGTGCTTGCAGGGGGTGCCCTGCGACCCCTTCTTTCTGCCGGGGGCCACGCCGGCCCCCCGCGCCCCCCGCGCGAGGGCTGCGCCCTTCGAACCC
>DAOLDO010001085.1:0-2311 GCA_035327325.1 Chloroflexaceae bacterium
CGCGCTACGAGGACGTGCTGGCCCGCGGCTACGCCGGCGCCTGGGGCTGGGCCTACCGCCCCCAGAACGATCGCCTGACCGTGGACCTGGAGGCGGCGCGGGCCTTTGCCGAGCGCTACCCCGACCTGATCGGCCCATAGGGTGACTCCATGGTCGCCCCGCCGCGCCTTGCGGTCGGCCCGGGGCGATGCTACACTTGTGGCCGGGGCGCCAGGCGCCTCGAAGGGCCCGCTCTCTGCACGGCGGCGAGTGGGCTTCGTCGTTCGTGGCGCCGCGTGCGCGCAAGGAGGGCCCGATGGCTGACGGCCGGTTCCCTGACGGGTTCGTGTGGGGCGCGGCGACCGCCGCCTACCAGATCGAGGGCGCCGTGGACGAGGGCGGACGCGGCCCGTCAATCTGGGACACCTTCAGCCACACCCCGGGCGCCGTCCACGGGGGCGACACGGGCGACGTCGCCTGCGACCACTACCACCGCTGGCCCGAGGACCTCCAGCTCATGCGCGAGCTCGGCCTCCATGCTTACAGGTTCTCGGTCGCCTGGCCACGCGTGCTGCCCCGCGGCGCGGGCCAGGTGAACCAGGCCGGCCTCGACTTCTACGACCGGCTGGTTGACGCCCTGCTCGAGGCCGGGATCACGCCCTTCGTCACCCTCTACCACTGGGATCTGCCGCAGGCCCTCCAGGACCAGGGGGGCTGGGCCAGCCGCGACACGGCCCACGCCTTCGCCGCCTACGCGGAGGCCGTCGTGCGCCGCCTCGGCGACCGGGTCAGGCACTGGATCACCCACAACGAGCCCTGGGTTGTCGCCTTCCCAGGCCACTACGAAGGCCGCCACGCCCCCGGCGTGCGGGACCTGCGCACCGCCCTGGCCGTGGCCCACAACCTCCTGCTCTCGCACGGGCTGGCCGTGCCCGCCCTGCGCGCCGGCAGCCCCGGCGCCGAGGTCGGCATTACCCTGAACTTCTCGCCCGCGCGCCCCGCCAGCGCCTCGCCCGAGGACGCCGAGGCGGCCCGGCGCTTCGACGACGCCCTGAACCACTGGTTCCTCGACCCCGTCTACGGGCGCGGCTACCCCGCGGAGCTCGCCCGCCGCTACGGCGAGCTGATGCCCGCGATCGCCCCCGGCGACATGGAGACGATCGCGGCGCCGATCGACTTCCTCGGCGTGAACTACTACTTCCCCGCGATCGTGCGCGCCGTCCCCGCCTCGGTCGAGCCCATCGGCGCCACCGAGCTGACGCCCCACGAGCTCGTCGCGGCCGGCCACACCCTGACCGCCATGGGCTGGCCCGTCGTCCCGGACGCCCTGCGCGCGCTGCTCGGCCACCTCAACAGCCGCTGCGCCCCCGGCCGGATCTACATCACCGAGAATGGCGCGGCCTTCCCCGACGAGGCCGTGGACGGCACGGTGGACGACCCGCGCCGCGTCGCCTACCTGCGCGAGCACCTGGCCGCCGCCCGCCGGGCCATCGCCGAGGGCGTCCCGCTGCGCGGCTATTTCGTCTGGTCGCTGCTCGACAACTTCGAGTGGGCCCACGGCTATAGCAAGCGCTTCGGCATCGTCTACGTGGACTACACGACCCTGCGCCGCATCCCCAAGGCGAGCGCCGGCTGGTACCGGCGCGCCGTCGCCGCCAATGGCGCCGTCGAGGGCTAGATGCTTCCAGACGGGTTCTGCGGAGTGCCCGGGCCTGTGACCCTCTACGCTCCGCCGATCCCCTCGATCACCACGCCGGTGCCGCCGCAGTTGGCGCACTCGCCGCCGTCAACCGTGCCCTCGCCGCCGCACACCGGGCAGACGTTCTCGCCCGTGCCCGGCGTGCCGGCCGGCGCCTCGTCGCCCGGGCTCATCGCGCCAGTCGTCCGCTCGCCCCTCGCCTCGTCCCGCTCATCGGGTCGCCGCTGCTCGTCATCCTTGTGCATACGTGCCTCCTCCTACGGTTGCCCGTTGCCCTGCAACAAGCGTACCGGCGCCGAGCGGGCGCGCCGCTGGCACTGAACCTGCTCACCGCGGGCAGGAGCCAGATGCACGAACAGCAGGAGCACGTTATGTCGAACGACCCAGCGCGACCGGACCGCGCCAGGCAGCCCGAGCACGAGGACGAGCGGGACGAGGTCGAGGAGGAGCCCGTCACCACCGGGGACATGCAGCGGGTCGGCGCCACGACCCCGGAGGAGGTCGAGGAGCGCCGGCGGCGAACCGTCCCCGGCGAGGCGCCGGTCGAGGAGGAGCCGGGCGACCAGAACAGCGGGTAGTGGCGTGACCAGCCACCGCCGAGAGACGTCCGAACGCGGCGCGTCCGCCCAGGAG
>DAOLDO010001086.1:0-2303 GCA_035327325.1 Chloroflexaceae bacterium
CGCGAGAGCGTCGTGCGCGAAGCGCCCGCCAAGCCCTGAGGAGGAGTGCCATGCCCCAGTACCTGGCCCCAGGCGTCTACGTCGAGGAGGTGCCCGCCGGCGCCCGCCCCATCGCCGGGGTCGGCACCAGCACCGCGGGCTTCATCGGCCTGGTCGCCGGCGGCGTGGAGATGCCGCTGCTGCCGGGCAGCGAGACCGAGCGCCACAGCCTGGCCCGCGCCAACGAGCCCAGGCTGGTCACCAGCTGGGAGCAGTTCAAGGCGGCCTTCGGCGACATCCAGGCCGGCAACCTGGTGCTCGCCCACGCCGTCTACGGCTTCTTCAACAACGGCGGCACCCGCTGCTTCGTCTGCCGCGTGGACGGGGACGGCGCCGCCCCGGCGCCCGCCCCGACGCCCACCCCCACGCCAGAATCGAGCAAGGACGACGAGAAAGAGGAGACCGGCGCAGCCCAGCCTAGCGGCAGTGGCGCGCAGCCTGAAGGCGGCGGCGCGGACCCACAGGCGAGCGGCGGGACGCAGCCGGCGCCGAAAACGACACGGACCAGGACCAAAACCACCGTCCCCGCGGCCGGCGCCGCCCCGTCGGGGGCGATCAGCGCCCTGGCGACGACGGGGGGGGCCCAGGCGCCGGCCGGGGCCGACCCGCTCGAGGCGCCGCTGATCGCGGCGATCGACGCCTTCAAGACCGTGGACGAGGTCGCGATCATGGCCATCCCCGGGGCGACGAGCGCCGCCGTGCAGAAGGCCCTGATCGCCCACTGCGAGCACCCCTTCCAGAGCGACCGCTTCGCCATCCTCGACGGCCAGCGCGACGCGGAACCCCTGCCCGCCGCCGTGCAGGGCGGCGCCGGCAACAGCAGCTACGCCGCCCTCTACTACCCGTGGATCCAGGTCTTCGACCCGGTGAGCAAGGGGCCCCTCGTGGTGCCGCCAAGCGGGCACATCGCCGGGGTCTACGCCCGCGTGGACAGCACCCGCGGTGTCCACAAGGCCCCCGCTAACGAGGTAATCCGCGGCGCCCTCGCCGTGAGCCGCCCCGTGAGCCGCGAGGAGCAGGCCGGCCTCAACCCCGCCGGCGTCAATGTGATCCGCGCCTTCGGCAACAACATCACGATCTGGGGCGCGCGTACCCTGGCCGACCCCGGCAAAGAGCCGCATTGGAAGTACATCAATGTGCGCCGGCTTTTCCTGTTCCTGCGCGAGTCGATCGACGAGGGCACCCAGTGGGTCACCTTCGAGCCCAACGACGAGGCCCTCTGGGGCAAGATCCGCCGCAACGTCTCGGCCTTCCTCACCCTCGTCTGGCGCTCGGGCGCGCTGTTCGGCTCTACGCCCGACGAAGCCTTCTTCGTGCGCTGCGACGGCACGCTCAACGACCTGGCGGTGCGCGAGCAGGGCCTGGTGATCACCGAGATCGGGGTCGCCGCGGTCAACCCGGCCGAGTTCGTGGTCTTCCGCATCGGCCAGTGGTCGGGGCCGGAAGCGTAGGACAAGGAAGCACGGATGAAGGATGAAGGCTGCGGCAGGAGGAGCCTATGAGCGGCTACAGGCTCCCCGGCGTGTACCGCGAGGAGGTCGCCCCCGGCCGCCCCGCGACCCTGCCCACCGGCGTCTGCGCCTTCGTCGGCGCGGCCTCCGCGGGGCCGCTGTACGAGCCCGGGGCGCTCCAGCGCCCGCAGGAGTTCGCCGCGACCTTCGGCGAGCCTGTCCCCGGCTCGCACCTGGCCGAGGCGGTCGCGGGCTTCTTCGCCAACGGCGGGCGCCGCTGCTATGCGGTGCGCGCCGACCCCGACGCGTCCGACTGGCTCGCGCGGGCCCTGCGCGCCGTCGAGCCCCTCGACGACGCCGACCTGCTGGCCGCGCCCGACCTGGCCCTGGCCCCGGCCCACCAGCACGCGCCGCTCCAACGGGCCATGATCGAGCACTGCGAGCGGTCCGGCGGGCGCCTGGCCATCCTCGACATGCCGCCGGGGGCCACGCCGGCCGAGGCCCTCGCCCGGCGTGGCCTGTTCGACAGCCGCGCCGGCGCCCTCTACTACCCGTGGATCGTCACCGCGGGCGGGCGAGCCGCGCCGCCCTGCGGCCACATCGCCGGGGTGTACGCCCGGCTCGACCGCGAGAGCGGCGTGTTCCGCGCCCCCGCCAACCAGGAACTGGCCGGGGTGGTTGACCTTGCGCCGCCCCTCGCGCCCGCCGACGAGGCCGGGCTGAGCGTGGCGGGAGTGAACCTGCGGCGGGGCCTGCCCGGGCGCGGGGGCCGCGGCTGGGGTCACCGCCGTCGCGGCCTGCGCGAACGCGGCC
>DAOLDO010001087.1:0-2297 GCA_035327325.1 Chloroflexaceae bacterium
GGGGCGGGCGGAACGGCTCGGCCCGCCGGTAGCCGTGGCGCTCCTCCCAGCGGGCGACCATGGCGAGGGTGCCCTCGCGATGGCGGGCCATGGTCGGCGCGAACAGCTCGTGGGCGAGGGTCGGCGCGCCGGGCAGCCGCTCGGGGCCGAGGATGTGGTCCCAGTGGCTGTGGGTGAGGACGATCCCGGCGAGGGCGCCGAGGCCCGCGGCCAGGTCGGCGGCCGCGGCCGTCTCGTCGGGGTGGGGGCCGGGGTCGATCAGCCAGACCTGGCCGCCGCTGGCGAGCAGTCCGGCGTTGTAGCGCATGGCGCGGCTGGGCAGGCGCCAGAGGTGGTGGGTCAGCTTGGTCGGCCTGGTCATGGGTGCCTCGCTTGATCCTAGTCCTGCGTCCGAAGCATGCGGAACGGTTGGCGCTCCTGGGCCGGGCGACCACGTGGGGTCGCCGTATGCGGCTTTATCGGGCGCAAGGGCGTCCCAGCGTGGCCGCGTAGATGCCGGTAAACGCGCGGGCGGTCCAGGCGGCGTCGTGGGCCAGGGCCCAAGCCTGGGCGGCGCGGCCGAGGGCCTCGCGGCGGGCCGGGTCGCGCAGGGTCGCGGCGATGGCCCGCCCGAGGGCGGCCGGGTCGCCAGGGGGCACGGCCACGGCGGCCGCTGGCGCCAGCTCGGCCACGAGGCCCACGGCGGTGCCGACGGTGGGCGCGCCGGCCGCGGCCGCCTCGCAGACGGCAACGCCCTGGCTCTCATGGTACGACGCCTGGAGGTAGAGGTGGGCGCTTCGGCAGAGGGCGACGACCGCCGCGTGGGGCCGCCAGCCGTGGAAGCGCACGGCGCCGCCGAGGCCGAGGGCGGCCGCCAGGGCCTGGGCCTCGCCGCCGAGCACGTCCTGGCCCACCCAGTCGAGGGCCATGGGCTCGGGGTGGCCCGTGGTGGCGCGCAGCTCGGCGCGAGCCGCGGCCACCGCCCGCAGCAGCACCTCGGGACCCTTGACCCGGTTGATGCTGGCGATGTGAAGCAGGCTCCAGGGCGGGCCGGCGGGGCGCTCCAGGGGGGCTGGCTCGCCCGCCGCCCTCGCCCCAAGGGGCACCCGGCGGGCGTCGGGCCTGCGCCGCAGCAGCGGGGCGAGGGCATAGGCGCTGCCTGCGGTCACGGCGGCGGCCAGGCGCAGGGCCAGCCCGGCGTGGAGCCGGGTGCCCGCATCCAGCCGCCCCCCGTAGCTGATCCTCGGCAGGGCGACCAGCTCGCCCCCGCCCAGGCTGGCTACGGTCGGCGCGCCGAGGCCCCGTCCCGCGAGCAGGGCGAGGCTAGAGGTGGCGCCGAGCCAGAAGCTGTGGACGACGTCGGGGCGGAAGGGGCGGAGCGCGCCCATCAGGCGGGCGAAGCGCGGCCCGCGGCGCCGGTCTTGCCCCAGGCAGACCACCCGCGCGCCGCGAAGGTCGTAGCCGGCCGGCTCGGGCTCCTGGTCGAGGGCCGCCACCAGCACGCTGTGGCCGGCGGCCAGGGCCTCCACCAGGTCGAGCAGGGCCGGGATGACCAGGTGGACCCCGTCGCGGCCGACGCCGGCGGGGACGATCAGGGCGACGCGCATCTGCGCCTCACGGTGTCGGCGTAGGCCCCGAGGGCGGCCCGGCCGACGCTCTCCCAGCTCAGGGCCTCGGCGAAGCGGGCGCGGGCGGCGGCGCGCTGGGACGCCCGGTCTCCACGGGCGACGCGGACCAGGGCCTCGGCGCAGGCCGCGGCGTCGCCCGGGGGCCAGAGGGCGCCGACCGCCCCGCCGGTCACGGCCCTGAAGGCGGGGATGTCGGTCACGGCGGGGGGCAGCCCGCAGGCCAGGGCCTCGATCAGGGCGTAGCCGCTGCCCTCGCGCCTGCTGCCGAGCACGAACAGGTCGGCGGCCGCGTAGTAGGCCGGCAGCTCGGCGGGGGGCAGGCGGCCGAGCAGCGCCACGCGGCCCGCCAGGTCGGGCCGGGCGGCCCGCTCGCGCACCGCGCCGAGCAGCTCGGCGCTGCCGAAGGCCATCGAGAGGGCGGCGCCCGGCAGGTCGGCGAGGGCCCCGGCCAGCCCCTCGAGCACGGTCAGAGGGTCCTTGACCGGGTGGAGCCGACCGACCCAGAGCAGGGCGGGGTCGCCAGAGAGCGGGGGGACGGGCGCGCCGGGGTCCGGCGGGCGCAGGGGCGTGCTCGCCTCCAGCACGGGGTAGACGGGCTGGCGGGGGCCGATCAGCCCGGCCTCGCGCCATGGGCGGGCCAGCTCGCCCGAGGTGAAGAGGGAGCCGTCGGCCCTGGCCAGGCCGGCGCGC
>DAOLDO010001088.1:0-2294 GCA_035327325.1 Chloroflexaceae bacterium
GCAGAACGCCGGGGTCGGCCTGCTCAGCACCGGCGCCCGCCAGTGGCGCGACTACCGCGTGAGCGCCGAGGTCACCCCGCACATGGCCGAGGCCTGCGGGCTCGCTGCGCGCTACCAGGGGCTGCGGCGCTACGTGGCCCTGGCCCTCAGCTACGACGGCACGGGCCGGCCCGAACTGCGCCTGTCCGCGCAGGTGGAAGAGGCCCGGCGCAGCGAGGCGGCGCCGCTGGACTGGGAGCTCGGGCGCGCCTACAGGCTCCAGCTGGAGGTGCGAGGGCTCAGGGCGCGGGCCTGGGTGGACGGGCGGGAGGCTCTGGCGCTGGACGTCCCGCCGGCCCTGGACGGTGGCGGCATCGCCCTGCTCTGCGCCGAGGGCCGCGCCGCCTTCGACGGCGTCGCCGTGGCCCCCGCCGGGGGCCCGTAGCCACGCTAACACATCGGCGGCGTTGCGCGCAATCGCCTCGGGTGCTGATACGTTCGCCCCTCTCATCGTAGGGCATTCTTTCGCGCCCAGGCTCGTGCGGCAGTCCGGCCTAGTGCGCTTTCGGCGCAGGGTCGCGGGTGTCGGGCAGAGGGTATGGCGTCCTGAAGACTCAGACGTTTCGACCATGCCCGAAAAGGCCGTCTGGGTTTGCGCTAGGACGAGGCGGGCGCGAGCTGCACGACCGCCTCGCCAGCCGCCAGATTGACGGGGATGTTGCCCGCCGAGCTCGCAAGCCGCGAGAAACCATCAGCCGCGAACACGTCCACGCCGACGCCGACCGTCGCCCCCGGCGGGACGGACCGGGACTGCATCGGGCAGACCGCGTGACTGCCATGCAGCACAAGCACCACAGGGTGCGGGCCAGTGCCGGCGGGGGCGGCGACGGTGCCCCGCAGCTCCAGGGGTTCGACGACGCCCTCGCCAACCTCCACCGCCACGTCGGCCTGGCCTAGCGTGTACTGGCGGGCCGTAGATGCGGGCGCGGTGACGGTCGGCGCAGCTGTGGCGATGGCGCCGGACGGAGTCACTGTGGAGGGTGGGGAGTGCGGCCAGGCACAGGCGACCAGCAGCGCCCCGAGAGTCTACAACAGGAGCAGGGCCCGAAGGCGCCGGGGCAGCGGCGGCATAGTGTGATCCAGGGCGGCAGGTAGTATGGACAAGGGCAGGCTCGGCGCCGAGCCTGCCCTGCGGGGCCGTTTAGGGGACAGCCCTGCGACGGAGGGCCAGGCCAGCGCCACCGAGAAGGGCCGCGGCCAGCGCCATCCAGAGCGCGGACTGGCCCTCGCCGCCCGTACTGGGGAGCGTCGCAGGCGGCGTCGCCGTGGTCCCGCCTTCGCCGCCCTCGGCGGCCTGCGCCGTGAAGATGAGCTCGGTTCCGTCGTCGGCGCTCAGGGTGAGCCGGCCGCCGTCGAGGGCATAGGTATTGACCGCATCCAGGGCGACGAAGAAGCGCCCCTCGCGGGAGCCCTCCGGCTCGTCACAGGCTCTCAGGGTCGCCGCCGCGGCCCCGAAGTCAATGTTGCCGCTGCCCGTGGTGGTGTAGCTCGAGCGGTAGTTGTTGCAGCCGCCCGAACCGCTGACCGCGTTCTCCGGGCCGAAGCTCAGCGTAATCCCGCCGCCCGTCGTATCCTCGGCGGCGCCGCCGGCGGGCGTCAGGCTCACCAGCTCCCAGGTCGGGCCGGTGATCTCAGTGGGAAGGCTGGCCTGAGCCAGGGCGTGGGGTGGGCCAATGAGCGCGACGATGGCGAGTCCCAGGAGGGCGGGGGCGGTAGCGCTTCGCGCCAGCTTCGCTAACAGCTTGTGCATCAGTGTACTCCTCTCACTTCTGGCCCCACCTGCGACTACGCAGGGTGGATGAGGCTCACAATACTCCGGGCGCCGGCTCGATACATCACGCATCATGCAGTATTCCGCGGCCTCAGCTGAATAAGATGGCGGCGGCCCGTCGCGGACTGCCTACTATCGAAGTAGCCGAGAACGAGAGGCGGTTTAGCAGCTACGACCATGGGTCGCCGCGTCCGTGCGCTGGATATCCTCACTCAGACATTAGTTTGCGGGGACGCCTCGATCCCTCCGCGGCCGTATGCCCGCAGGTAGCCACAAATCGCTAACCCAGACCTTCTACCTGGCTCGCTTGTGAACCCGAGAGTCCGTCACGGCGAGGAGGGGCATGCGCCGCTGTCGGGGCGCCGGCGCAGGACGATCACGCTGAGCACGGCCGGCGTTGGAGCCGCGGGCCGTAGCGCGCGCACAGCTGGATCGGGCGGCCCGGTTTGAGGGGCGGGCTAAGGCCCTCGCCCTCGATCTGCTG
>DAOLDO010001089.1:0-2293 GCA_035327325.1 Chloroflexaceae bacterium
GGCCCCGCCGCCCGAATGTGTATCGGGACTGTCCGCGTAGGCGGCTCGGTCTAGTGATCTACGGCGGTACACTGGTCAGGATGGCCGGATCTGCCCCGGCGCCTTCGGGGTGGAAGCCCGACACGCTGCTGGTTACGCCACATCCTGAGATGGTCGGAGTTGCGGGGTTCGCACCCGCGGCCTTCGGCATGGCGCGCCGACGCTCTGGCTAGCTGAGCTAAACTCCGGTCTGGTGGTCACAGGGAGAGTTGCACTCCCACGCCCTTGCGGGCACGAGGTTCTGAGGCTCGCGCGTCTGCTCGATTTCGCCACGTGACCAGGTGGGGGCGGTGGCCGGGTTCGCACCGGCGACCTCCGGGGTATGGGCCCGGCGCGCTGCTCCTGCGCTACACCGCGACGATGGTGGATCCGGCGGGCTCCGCCCCCGCTCCCTCCGCAGTAGGGTAAGGCGCCAGAGAGTGGCCGTTGCCGGTACTTTTCCAACGCCTCCCCTCCGAACCGGACGTGCGGCTTTTACCGCGTCCGGCTCTCCAGAAGCACGTTTTTCCCTGTTGTAGCCTTGCTACCCATCCGGGTAAGCTACGCGGATTAGCGTGCCTCCTGCGGCCCTTCCCCCTGTCTCGCCCATTACAGCGAGCATTTGGGTACTATGGCCGCTCCGTCGCCCTAGCCCTCGCGGGCCGTAGGCGATCCCACAGTTACCTGTTCGTCGTGGTGTACACGTAGGTGCCCCGTTCGTCAGTTCCCACTCCCTGTGGGCTGGCCTCGACAAGAGCGTTATCAGAACTGGCAGCACTTCTGATAATGTCGAGATTCAGGTTTCGACGCCGTTTCCTGATGGACCCGCGTTGACCGCCCTGACTGGGGTTCAGGCAATTCAGCTTTCACCGTATGTACCCTAGCTGACCGACCGCTGGCCCGTGGCGTTCGGGCTTCACCGGCCTTTTCGCGTCCTGCTGTTGTCCCCTCGCCCTTTCGGGTTCAGGTTAGACGCTGCTGTACTCACCTCGCTCTAGTGAGGCCGCCCTCTGGCGGCGACGACGATCAGACCACAGTGGCGCACCTGCCAGCGCGGCGCTCTCCTCAGTTAGCTACAGGCCATCAAAAGCGTTTGAGGGTAGAGCGCAAAGCGCAAAGCGGTTGTGGCTGCCAGGCCAGGGGTTGAACCTGGATTCACTGCTTCAGAGGCAGGCGTCCTACCAGTTAGACGACCCGGCATCACGTGTTCGGCTGTTCTCCGCTTTGCGCTTTGCGTTTCCAAGTGGCGGCTCCGACGGGTGCTGCCCCCGCGACCTCCCGGTTGACAACCGGGCACTCTCCTGTTGAGCTACGGAGCCGAGTGGCATCGCTGGACGGGTTTGCACCGCCGACCTGCGCCTTCGGAGGGCGCCGCTCTGTCTGGCTGAGCTACAGCGATATGGCGACCGCACGAGGATTCGCACCTCGGGCCTCCGGCTTCGCACGCCGGCGCTCTCTCTGCTGAGCTATGCGGTCATCGGTTCGGGAAGGGCCGGGGCAGGAGCGGCGCCACGCTTGACGACGCTGTGATGAGACAGGCGCAGGTGACGCGAACGCAGCTGCCCCGGCCGGTGACCGCCCGACGAGAGGCGGTCGGGAATGTGCTGCAAAGGCGGGTTGGTAAGGTTCGGCTGGCAGGGGCCGCCCGATTTGCACGGACACCGGACGGTTTTGGAGACCGCCGTGCTGCTGTTACACCAGGCCCCTTCGTGGTCAGGGTGGCAGGCTTCGCACCTGCGACCTCCTCGTCCCGAACGAGGCGCGCTGCTCGCTGCGCCACACCCTGATGCGTGAGCCATCCTGAGCCTTCCTGATGCGTTCCACGTTACCTTGGCCTCGCGACACGCAGAGCATAGCATACGAGTGTACAACGCCATCTCAGTCTTGCGACTGAGATGTGTGTACAACAAAAGTATGAGATGTGTATACAACACACTATCGGACTAAGGGCCGGTTTCATGAGACGTTGGCGTGGTATACTGGCGGCAATGACTACACAACAGCGAGGCAGGGCGGGTATGAGTACTGGCAATCTGGTGGTTGAGCGCGAGCGGTATGCGCCTGCAGCCCACGAGGGCGAGGGCCTCTGGGCGGGCGGCTGGGTTGATACGGACGGCACGATGCGCGAGCTGCGCATAGCCCTGGAGCCGTACATACCCAGGGCCTCGCTGCGCGCTGTGGCCGCCGCCGCCAACCTCGACTTCGCCCAATACTCGCGCCTGGAGCAAGGGCAGAAAGCCTGGATGGTCCCGACCTTCGCCCGCGTCGCCGGCGG
>DAOLDO010001090.1:0-2292 GCA_035327325.1 Chloroflexaceae bacterium
CACTGGGCGACCAGGGTGGACTTGCCGAAGCCCGCCGGCGCGACCACCAGGGTCAGGCGCGCGCCGGGGGCGGCGTCGAGCCGGGCGAGCAGCCGCTCGCGCCGGACCCACGACCTCCCTGGCTGTGGCGGCGCCAGCTTGGCGGGCACCAGCAGCTGTGAGACGGATCTAGTCGCCATACTGTCCCCCGAGACAGTTTCTGGCGAGGATATGATGGGTTGTAGAGCGGTGAAGCAATCCTGCCGGATCTGCGTGCGCTCGCCCGACGGTGGGCTGTGACGGCAGCCCGGCCGGCATAGAGCGTACCTAATCAGTATATGCCATAGCGGGGGACTGAGCAAATCGCGGGCGCGGCCAGCACGAAATACTACATTTTGTGTGTCGTAGGCGCCCACGCCCCGCGCTACCCTTAGACCTGATCCCCGCGTGGGCAGTCTAAGGGAGGGCTGGTATGGGCACCACATCCACGATCAGGCTTGTGACCGTAGACGCCCAGGCGATCTTCCGCGCCGGCATCAGGCAGATCTGCGCCGCCTTCCCCGACATCGTCGTGGCCGGCGAGGCGAGCCGGGCCGCCGACGCCCTCGGCCTCTGCGAGCGCCTGCGCCCCGACCTGCTTCTGCTCGACGGGACGCTCCCGGGCGGGCTCAGCCTGCTCGCCCAGCTCCGCGAGCACCACGGCGCGGTGCGCGCGCTGATGCTCGCCGACCGGGTTGACGAGACCGTGCTCCGGCGCGCCCTGCAGCTCGGGGTGGCGGGCTACCTGCTCAAACAGATCGAGGCGTTCGACCTGGTCCAGGCCCTGCGCAGCGCCGCCGGCGGCCTGCTCACCCTCGCGCCCGAGGTCGCCGCCCTGGCCCTTGGCCGGGGCGACCAGCCCGAGTGCGACCTCGACCAACTCTCGGAGCGCGAGCAGACGGTGCTGTCGCTGCTGCTGCACGGCATGGCGAATGACGCCATCGCCGCCCGGCTGCGGGTCAGCCGCGCGACCGTGAAGTTCCACCTGCGCAACATCTACAGCAAGCTCGGCGTCCGCTCGCGCACCGAGGCCCTCGCCGTCGTCTACGGCCAGCGCCGGGCCCCCGTCGCGCGCCCGGGCGACCCCCTGGCCGATCTGCCGCGCCGCCGCGCCATGGCCGTCGCCATCTAGCGCGGCGGCCACCCGGTAACGATCGCGCCGGCTCCCGCCGCGGCGGGCACCGTCGCGCGACCACAGGACAAGCAAAAGGAGCAGTCCCCATGGCCTCGATCCTCACCACGCTGACGACGCTGATCACCCCCAATGTGATCACCACCCTCGGCAAGCAGTTCGGCCTGAGCGACGAGCTGACCCGCCAGGGCCTGGCCCTCGCCAACGCCGTGCTGGCCGGCGGCATGGCCCGCCAGGCCGCCACCCCCGACGGCGCCGCCGGCCTCGCCACGCTGATCGACGGGGCTGACACCAGCGTGCTCAGCAACCTCAGCGGCCTGCTCGCCGGCGCGCCCGCCAAGAGCGACCTCGCCGCCCAGCTCTATGGGAGCAACCTCGAGCTGGTGACGGGCGGCGTGAAGAAGGCCGCCGGGGTTGACATCGCCCCCATTATGGGCCTGGTCGCCCCTGTGCTCATGGCCGTGACCAAGAACGTCGCCGCCCAGCAGGGCGTCGGCGCCGACGGCCTGGGCAAGCTGCTCCAGGGCGAGCTGCGCAGCCTGGCCCGCAGCGACCCCGCCACCGCCAAGGTGCTCAAGGAGGTCTTCAAGCCCCTCGACGCCCAGGACAAGGTGCGGGCCGCCTACAGCGACGAGGAGTGGACCAAGCTCCAGCACGGGCCCCTCAACGCCGCGACCCTGATCATCCTCGCCGACCGCTCGGGCCGCGGGGGCCGCCGCCAGGAGACCGAGGCCATGCAGGCCGCCCTCGAGACGGCCGTGGCCGCCGCCGGCCCCGCCGAGCTGATCAGCCTGCTCTTCCGCGACGGCATCACCGACGACGAGGTCGAGGAGCTGGTCAAGGCGTTCCGCAAGACCGACGAGGCCGCCATGCACAGCGCCCTCCTCGCCCCGATCGGCGAGGCCGTCGCCATCGCCCGGGCCAAGGCCTCCAAGAGCGACGCCATGGCCTACCAGGGCCTGCTCGTCACCGTCGCCCAGGAGGTCGCCGGCGCGGCCAAGGAGGGCGGCTTCCTCGGCATCGGCGGCACCAACGTCAGCGCCGACGAGAAGGCCGCCATTGACGCCCTGGTCACCGCCGTCAACGCGGCGTAGGGCGCCCCGGCGCCCCACGTCCACGCGCCGTCCCGGCGCCCCGGCGCC
>DAOLDO010001091.1:0-2291 GCA_035327325.1 Chloroflexaceae bacterium
TGCGCGAGCTCGGCACGCACGGGCCACGCCTCCACGCCGAACTCGCCGAGGCGGGCGGTCACGTAGGCCAGGTCCTCGGCGGTCACCTCGGCCGTGCCAAGGTCGCGCTCGCCGCCGGTGGAGCGGGCCGCGGGCAGGCGGCCCAGGTCGAGCACGACCTCGAGCAGACCGTCCTGGGCCGCGGCGGGGCCGAGCTGGGCCTGCACCTGAGGCGGCAGCACCTCGAGGAGCCGGCCGATGTCGGTCGTGTACTCGTTCTGTCCGTGCATCTATGCTCACCTGTGAGGACGCTGGCGGACCCAGCGGCGCCTCGCGCGGCACGGCCCGCGCGGGGGCGCGGGCCGTGGCCAAACAGTTCAGGGCGTCCGGTGACGGGCGCCGGCGCGCCGGGCGGCGAAGAAGCGGCGAAGTGGGCGGCCGGCGCCTGGCGTTCGGGTGTGGGGCGCTGGGCGAGCGGGTCGGGCTGTGTGATGGAGCGAGGACGAGAGCGGCAAGGGCGTCGGGCGTGCTGCGATGGGGCGAGGGCGAGGGCAAGTACGTTGTCGGGTGGATGTGGGACGCTGCGTGAGACGTTGGGCGGGGGCGTGTCACCGGTACGCCGCAAGTATACCACAGGGGGGTATCAACGTCAAGCCACCCGTGCCGATCTTACAGTATTCTAATGCTTAGTGTTCCCCGCGCACTATGCGGGCGCGGCGGCATCATGCACGACGCGGTAGACGCGCCCGTTCTGGTCGTCGCTGACGTAGAGGGCGCCGTCGCCCCCCACAGTCACGCCCGCAGGGCGGCCCCAGGCGTCGCCGCAGGGCTGCGCGGCGTCGCGCTGGAAGCCCGTCAGGAAGTCGGCGCTGGCCACGGGCCGTCCGGCCTCGACGCTGACGTGGACCACCACGCAGGGCGCGGGCGGGGTGCGGTTCCACGAGCCGTGCAGGGCAATGAAGATGTCGCCGCGGTACTCGGCGGGGAACTGGGCGCCATCGTAGCGGGCGAGGCCGAGGGGCGCGGTGTGAGCCATGGCGGTGAAGATCGCCGGGACCGCTTCCTCGCAGCGGAACCCGGGGGGCGCGACCGGGACATCGCCGCTGGGGTCGGGCCGCTCGATGTAGGGGCCGGGCCCGGGCTCGAGCCTGCCGTCGGGCCGCTCGCTGGTGCAGAAGGGCCAGCCGTGGTGACGCCCGCGCTGCACGTCAACCAGGACCTCCTCGAGCGGGCGATCATCCTTCGCCTGGGGCGAGATCATGTTGTCGCGCCCGTTGTGGGTGGCCCAGAGGCGCCCGTCGGGCAGGAACAGGAAGTCCACGCTGTTGCGCAGCCCCTCGGCCCAGACGGCGCGCCGGTTCGGGTCGGGGTCGCTCGCGAAGGGGTTGTCGGGGGGGATGCCGCCGTCGAGCGTGTAGCGCAGGATCGCCGCGCGGCGCGGGTCGGCCTCCGCGCAGACGTTGCAGGTGCTCCCCACGGCGACGTAGAGCATGCCGTCGGGGCCGATGCGTAGCGTGCGCGAGGTGTGGCCGCCGCCCGTGGGGAGGGCCACCACGGCGGCGCGCTGGTCGGGGATGCCGTCGCCGTCGGTGTCGCAGTGGCGCGAGACCTGGTGGTTCTCGGCCACGTAGAGGCAGCCGGCGTGCCACTCCATGTTATGGGGCGCGCGCAGGCCGGTCACGAAGGGCTCGACGCCGTCGGCCAGGCCGTCGCCGTCGCGGTCGGCCAGGCGCACGATCCGCCCGGCGCCGCGCTCGGCGACGAGGAGGGCGCCGTCGGGGCCGACGGCCATCATGCGCGGCGTGTCGAGGCCGGCGGCAAACTCGCGCACCTGGAAGCCCGGGGGGACGCGCAGGCGGGTGGCGACCTCGTCGGGCGGCGGGATCGTGGGCCCGGCGGCGGGGGGCGGCTGCGGTGGCGCCGCCTCGCCGCGCAGCTCGCGGCCGAGCAGGCCGAGCAGCACGTCGTAGGGCGGTTCATTCTCGGGGTGCAGCTCGAAGCGGGCCCGCTCGAACCACTGCACCTGGTAGCTGCGGCCGTCGGCCAGGGTGCGGGTCTCGAGGGGGCCGAGGGGCAGGCCGAAGAGGGCCAGGCTCTCGGCCTCGCTCACCCCGGGGCGACCGTCGAGCTGGAGGCCGTTCGCCCGCCACGCGGCGAGGATGGGGCCGCACGCCTGCTGCCCGGTCTCGGCGAAGGCGCGGCAGGGCCCGGCGGGCGGGGCCGCGGGCGCGGCCGGGCCGGCGTCGGCGAGGAGCTGGGCGCCGAGGCGGCCGAGCAGCACGTCGTAGGGGCGGGCGTTCTCGGGGTGCAGC
>DAOLDO010001092.1:0-2288 GCA_035327325.1 Chloroflexaceae bacterium
GCGCTGCGCCGCGATACGCCCGGGATCTGGCGGGGCCCCCGCCGCACCGTGCTGCTCGACGACGCGGCCGGGCTCTACGGCTACGTCTGCGGCGCGCCGGGCGACGAGCACCTGGTGGCGCTGAACAACGGCCCCGCGGCGGTCGCGGTCGCCCTGCCCGAGGGGGCGTGGGCCCTGGCCCTGGCGACGGGCGAGGCCGACCTGGCGGGCGGGCGGCTGACGCTGCCGGCGTACAGCGGGGCGGTGCTGCGCGGGGCGTAGTGGGCGCCTGCGCCCCGGCGTAGAGACGCCCGCCCCGGCGCCCCGTCAACGCGCCGCGGGGCCGGACGGTCGCAGCACCAGCAGCGGCAGGGCCACAGCGCGCAGCACCCGGTCGGCGACCCCGCCCAGGGCGGCCCGGGGCGCCGCCGTGCGCCCGTGGGTCGTCAGGGCCACCATGTCGGCGCCCAGCTCGTCGGCCAGCGCGATCACGCCCTCGGCAGCATGCCCCGCCTCGCGCACGACCGGGAAGGCCCGCGCCGGCGCGAGGCCCGCCGCCACCCGCCCCAGGTAGCCCTCGGCCGCGCCGGCCTCGTGGGCCCCGCCGGCGACGAGCTGGGCGAGCACCAGCTCGCCGCCCGCGAGCCCGGCGATCGCCGCCGCGTAGGGCAGGACCTCCTCGGCCGCGGCCGAGCCGTCGAGGGGCGCCAGGACGCGCCGCAGGGGCCGGTGGGGGACGGCGCCGGCCTCGTCGGGGCGCAGCAGCAGCAGCGGCGCGCACGTGGCGTGCACCAGGGCCTCGGCGACGCTGCCCAGCCACATGTGGGCGAACCCGCTGCGGCCGTGGGTGGTCATCACGATCAGGTCGGCCTTGGCCTCGCGGGCGTAGGCGCAGAGGGCGCCGGCCACCGGGCCGTCGCTCGCGAGCCGGGCGGTGACCGTCCGCAGGCCGGCACCGGCCACGCTCGCGGCCGCCCGCTCGAGGTAGACCCGCTCGTGCTCGGCGGCGAGGGAGTGGAGCTCCTGATCGATCACCGGCAGCCCCTCGATCGAGATCGGGCGGGGGCTGGCCGGCACGTGGACATGGGCGAGGTGCAGGGTGGCGCCCGCGGCGCGGGCCAGGCGCGCCGCCACGGGCAGGGCCTGCTCGGCCAGGGGCGAGCCGTCGAGGGGGACCAGGATCGCGTTGAACATCGGCACACCTCCTCATCTGTGCGCGGGGGAGCGTGCGATCCCAGTATAGCAGCGGCCCCCCGCTTCCAGAGAGAAAGAGGGGGGCCGCCGGGTGAAGGCTACGAAACCTTACGCCGTTGCCACCGGCGCGGCGGCGGCCGCCGGGGCGGCCAGGGCGATGCCGAGCACCTCGTCCATCGAGGAGACCGGGATGAGGGTCAGGTCCTTGCGCACCTTCTCCGGCAGCTCGACGATGTCCTTGGTGTTCTCCTTGGGCAGGATGAAGGTCCTGATGCCGGCGCGGTGGGCGGCCAGGGTCTTCTCCTTCAGGCCGCCGATGCCGAGCACCTTGCCGCGCAGGGTCACCTCGCCGGTCATGGCCACGTCGCGGCGCACCGGCTTGCCGGTCATCGCGCTGATCAGGGCCGTGGTCAGGGTGATCCCGGCCGAGGGCCCGTCCTTGGGCACCGCGCCCTCGGGGATGTGGATGTGGATGTTGTGCTCCTCGAAGTAGTTCGGGTCAATGCCGAGCTGGCCCGCCCGCGAGCGCACATAGCTCACGGCGGCCTGGGCGCTCTCCTTCATCACCTCGCCGAGCTGGCCGGTCAGCATCAGGCCGCCCTTGCCCTTGACCGGCAGCACCTCGATGCTGAGAATATCGCCGCCCGTGCTGGTCCAGGCGACGCCGGTGGCCACGCCGATCTCGTCGCGCTCCTCGGCCAGGCCGAAGCTGAAGCGCTCGGGGCCGAGGTAGCCGGCCACGTCGCCCTCGTCAACCGTGTAGCTCGTCGCGCCGCCCTCGCCCTCGGCCTCGCTGGAGGAGGCCACCTTGCGGGCCACCTTGCGGCAGAGGCTGGCGATCTCGCGCTCGAGGTTGCGCACGCCCGCCTCGCGGGTGTACTCGCGGATCAGCTTGACCACGGCGGCCGGGGTGATCGTCAGCTGCTCGGGCTCGAGGCCGTGGAACTCGCGCTGCTTGGGGATCAGGAAGCCGCGGGCGATCTCGAGCTTCTCGTCCTCGGTGTAGCCGGGGATCCGGATGATCTCCATCCGGTCGAGCAGCGGCTGCGGCATGCGCAGGGTGTTCGCCGTGCAAACGAACATCACATCGGACAGATCGTAATCGACCTCGAGAT
>DAOLDO010001093.1:0-2282 GCA_035327325.1 Chloroflexaceae bacterium
CCATCCCCCCCGAGGGGACACGGCGATGGCAAGCGACCCACTAGACGAGCGGCTGGTCTGCGGCGGGTCGCCCTTGCCCGCTCACCCGCCCACGGCGCGGCGCTTGGCCTCCACGAAGTGGCGCTGCTCGAGCCTGATGCTGCTGGCGATGCGGCTGATCTCCGCGCTCTCCTCGCTGGAGATCGCGCCGTCGGCGGCGGCCACGGCGAAGAGGGCGTCGAGGAAGCGCACCCGCTCCTCGACGGTGGCGCGCTGGGCGAACTCGTAGGTGAGGGTGTAGGGGTCGAGGCTGGCCTCGCTCTCGGCGATGGCCGCCTCGGCGACTAGCTCGGCCCGGTCGCGGGCCAGGCCCCAGCCCTGCTCGAGGGCGTGGACGATCTTCGCCCGTTCGGCCTCGTCCACGCCGGCCTCGACGCGGGCGACCTGGGCGAGGATGCCGCCGGCGAGGGCCAGCTTGCGCGCCTCGTCCTCGGGGATGCCCAGGCCCTCCTCGGGCGAGCGACCGAGGCGCACGCGCACGGCGTAGTAGACCCGGTTGGTGAGGAACTCGTCGAGGTATTGCTCGCGGTTGGGGCCGCCGGCCCTGACGCTGAAGCCGCGTCGCAGCAGGCCGCCGAGGGCCGCCAGGGGGCCGGCGTCGGCCCGCTCGAGGGCAGCGCGGATCTCTGCGGCCACCTCGCGCTCGGCGTCGGTGGTGACCCGGTCGGCGCCGAGCAGCTGGTCGAGGGCGGCCAGGGCCAGGGCCTTGTCGCGGGGGCCGCGCATCGCCGCGCCCAGCTCCTCCACCAGACGCCGGCGCTCGTCGGGGCCGACCGGCGAGTAGAGGTAGATGTCGAGCTCGGCCCAGTCCTGCATGGTCAGGGCCATGTCGCCGCTGCCGCTCGTCTGGCCCAGCTCGGCCAGCAGGTTCTTCAGGCTGTTGACCTCGTCGCGGGCCAGGTCGCCGTCGGCCCAGGCCGCGGCGATAATCACCTTCGACAGGGCCATGGCCAGGGGGTGCTTCGCCATACTGCTCCTACGCCGTCTGGACGGCCGCCGCGTCGGCCAGGCCCAGCTCCTCGATGCTCTGCCGGCGCATCACGAACTTCTGGATCTTGCCGGTGACCGTCATGGGAAAGGACTCAACAAATTTGACATAACGAGGAATTTTGAAGTGGGCGATCTGGCCCCGGCAGAAGGCCCTGATCTCCTCCTCGCTGGCGGTCTCGCCGGGCTTGAGCCGGACCCAGGCCATGATCTCCTCGCCGTACTTCGGGTCGGGCACGCCGATCACCTGCACGTCGGAGACCTTGGGGTGGCCGTAGAGGAACTCCTCGATCTCGCGCGGGTAGACGTTCTCGCCGCCACGGATGATCATATCCTTGATCCGGCCGACGATGTTGAGGTAGCCCTCGTCGTCCATGGTCGCCAGGTCGCCGGTGTGCATCCAGCCGGCGCGGTCGATCGCCCTGGTGCTGGCCTCCTCGTTGTCCCAGTAGCCGAGCATCACGCTGTAGCCGCGGGTGCAGAGCTCGCCCGTCTGGCCGCGGGGCACGAGGGCGCCGGTGGCCGGGTCAACGATCT
The DNA here is from genome assembly GCA_035327325.1 of Chloroflexaceae bacterium. Classification (GTDB taxonomy): domain Bacteria; phylum Chloroflexota; class Chloroflexia; order Chloroflexales; family Chloroflexaceae; genus CAIWXH01. Next base: position 1,564 of record DAOLDO010001093.1, read on the forward strand.
TGACCTCGACGTGGGGGTGGACCTGGCCGACGGTGCCGACCTGCTTCTCGAGCGGCGCGCCGACGCGGGTCTGGGTGCTGACGGGGCTGGTCTCGGTCATGCCGTAGCAGATCTCGACCTCGCGCATGTTCATCACGGACTGGACGCGCTTCATCACCTCGACGGGGCAGGGCGAGCCGGCCATCACGCCGGTGCGCAGGCTGGCGAGGTCGAAGCGGGCGAACTCGGGGTGGTCGAGCTCGGCGATGAACATGGTCGGCACGCCGTAGAGGGCGGTGGCGCGCTCCTCCTCGACGGCCTGGAGCACGGCGAGGGGGTCGAAGCCCTCGCTGGGGTAGATCATGGTGGCGCCGTGGGTGACGCAGCCGAGGTTGCCCATGACCATGCCGAAGCAGTGGTAGAGCGGCACGGGGATGACCAGGCGGTCCTGGTCGGTGAAGCGCATCAGCTCGGCCACGAAGTAGCCGTTGTTGAGGATGTTGTGGTGGCTGAGGGTGGCGCCCTTGGGGTAGCCGGTGGTGCCGGAGGTGTACTGGATGTTGATCGGGTCGTCGAACTGCTGCTCGGCCTGGCGGGCCGCCAGGCCGAGCCAGCCGACGGGAGGCACGGGGAGCACGAGCAACAGCCCGACGGCCCCGGCCACGAGCGCCGCCACGACGCGCAGTGGTGCCTGCCGCTGGCGCTGCAGGTCATACTCGTTGTAAAACAAAGCCGGAACC
>DAOLDO010001094.1:0-2280 GCA_035327325.1 Chloroflexaceae bacterium
CCCGCCCGCGATCCTGGTCGGCGCCCGCACCGACCGCGGGGCCCCCGCCGTCTCGCGCGCCGAGCTCGAGCGCTTCTGCCGACAGTACGGTGTCAGCGGCGGCTACGTCGGCACCAGCGCCCTGAGCGGCGAGGGTCTGCCCGAGCTGCTCGAGACGCTCAAGGCCCAGATCCCGTGGGAGCACATGACCACCACGGTGACCACCGTCACCTTCAAGCGCATCAAGGAGTTCGTGCTCGCCCTCAAGGAGCGGCCCGACCGCAGCGGCGTGCTGGTGGGCCCCGCCGAGCTGCGCGCCCGGCTCGAGGCCAGCGACCCCGAGTGGCGATTCAGCGACGCCGAGCTGCTGACCGCCGTCGGCCACCTTCAGAACCACGGCTACGTCGCCGTGCTCGCCGGCTCGGACGGCGAGCGGCACATCCTGCTGGCCCCCGAGCTGCTGGCGAGCCTGGCCGCCTCGGTCGTGCTCCAGGCCGACCGCCACCCCCGCGAGCTCGGCGCGGTCAACGAGACCGAGCTGCTCCAGGGCCGCTACCCGCTCGAGGAGCTCAGGGGCCTCGATCAGGCCGAGCAGCAGGTGCTGCTCGACGCCGCCGTGCAGCGCTTCCTGGCCCACACAATCTGCTTCCGCGAGACCCTGGACGACGACACGCTGCTGATCTTCCCCGGCCTGATCAAGCAGAAGCGCCCCCTGGACGACGACGCGCCGACCACCGACGACGTCTCGTACATCGTGCGCGGCCGGGTCGAGAACATCTACCCGATGCTGGTGGTGCTGCTCGGCTACACGCCCTCGTTCACGCGCATCAACCAGTGGCAGAGCCAGGCCCAGTACGAGCTGGGCCCCGGCCAGATCTGCGGCTTCCGCATGTTCGAGGAGCGCGAGGGCGAGATAGAGCTGGGCCTCTACTACGGCGACCAGCTACCCCAGCGCGGGCGCGAGCTGTTCCTCGAGCTGTTCGAGCGCTTCCTCTACCAGCGCGAGGTCGAGGTGACGCGCGTGCCGCCGGTGCTCTGCCCCCAGGGCCACCGCCAGAAGCGCGCCACCGTGGTCGAGCGGGCCCGGGCCGGCAAGAGCTTCACCTTCTGCGACGAGTGCGGCGGCCGCGCCGAGCTGCCCGCCCTCGGCCGCCCCGAGCTCGGCCTCGACGGCGACCCGTGGCTGCTGCGCGAGGAGGCCGCAGCGCGCCTCCAGAGCCTCTACGAGGCCCACCTGGTGCGCGTGAAGGGCTACAGGCGCAGCTGGGCCGCGCCGCGCTGCTATCTCAGCGGGCTGCCTGGGCAGGGCGACCTCGCCCGGCGGCTCGCCCACGACCTGCTGAACGCCGGCGTGCTCCTGCTCGACGGGCCCGGGCAGGTAGGCCCCGACGACCACGTGGTCATCCTCGACACGCCGGCCTACAGGGCCGCCTGGAAGGCCGAGACCCACGAGCTCGGCGGCGACCTCGGGCTGATCAAGGCCCGCCTGGCCCTCGAGCCCGGCCGCAGGCGGCTGCACCGCGTGACCCTGACGAGCGCCGCCGGCCCCCAGCCCCCGCACGTCCTGCGCGACTGCAAGCGCGACGACTTCTGCGACGCCGGCCACTACCCGGTCAGCCTGCTCAACCTGGTGCTGGCCCTCTACGCCATCCCACACGACCACGCCGCCTTCCTGCCCCTGCGCCAGTCGCTCCACGAGCAGTGGGAGCGAATGCCGCGAGAGCCCGAGGCGAAGCCCGCAGCAGCGGCCAGTGCCGCCGAGGCGAAGCCGGCGAGCCCGCGCGAGGAGGCGCGGGCGCCGGGCGAGCGCTACCTGGACTTCGCGCTCCAGATCACGCCGGAGGGCCACGCCACGGCCCGCTCGCACGAGGGCGAGACGAGCGCGCGCGTCGCGCTCCAGCCGCCCGACGACATCCTGCTCGCGCTCACGCTGATCGAGCAGGGCGTGACCGACGCGGCCCTCTACAGGCGGGTCGGGCAGGCCCTCTACGGCTGGCTCTTCCCCGGCCCCATCCACACCCACCTGCACCAGTCCGAGGCGACGGCCAGGGCGACGGGGGCGAAGCTGCGCCTGCGCCTGCAGGTCGAGGCCCCGTCGATCGGGCGCCTGCCCCTGGAGCTGCTCTACCGCGAGGCGGGCGCCTACTTCATGGCGACCAACCCCGGCACGGTGCTCTCGCGCTACCTGAGCCTGCCGCTGCCGCCCGGGCGGGCCCGCCGGCGCGACGACCCCCTGCACATGCTCGTGATCGTGGCCAGCCCCGCCGGTCTGCCGACTCTCGACCCCGACGAGTGGGAGAC
>DAOLDO010001095.1:0-2278 GCA_035327325.1 Chloroflexaceae bacterium
ACTTGAACTTGATCCGCCGCAGCAGGGCCTCGTCGCCCAGGTCCTTCGGGTCGAGGTTGGTCGAGAACATGATCAGCTGGTCGAAGGGGATCTGGATCTTCTGCCCGGTGACCGTGTTAAGGTAGTCGTAGCGCTTCTCCAGCGGCACGATCCAGCGGTTGAGCAGGTCGAAGACGCGCACCTGCTGGCGCCCGAAGTCGTCAATCAAGAAGATACCGCAGTTGGCCTTCATCTGGAACGGCGCCTCGTAGATGCGCGAGGTCTCGTTGAAGATCAGGTTGAGTTGCTCCAGGGTCAGCTCGCCGCCCACGATCACCACCGGCCGGCTGATGCGCACCCAGCGCTTGTCGTACTCGGCGTCCTCCGCCAGGGGGAAGCGCGGGGCCTCGTGCACGATCGCGTCGTAGAGCTTGATCACGGCGCCGTCGGCATACACGGTATGGGGTATGAAGATGTCGTCGCCCATCAGGTGGGTGATGCGCTCGGCGATGGTGGTCTTGCCGTTGCCGGGGTAGCCGAAGAGCATCACCGACGAGGCCGAGTTGACCGCCGGGCCGACCATGTTGAGGATCGACTCGTCCATCACCAGCCCGTCGAAGGCGTCACGGATGTTGCGCCGCGTCACTTTGACATGCTTGACCGTCTGGGCCGTCACCGAGGCGATCCACTCGCTCAGGGTCACCGGGCATGGCCCGGCGTACTGGGTCTTCTTCAGGGCCGCCAGGGCCGCCTCGGCCCCTCTCGACGTGAGCACATACTCATAGTTAATATCGCCGTACCCGCGCTGCCCGATGATGTCGATCTGCTCGAGGCTGCGCAGGTCCACGATGATCTGCTCGACGATGCGGTAGAACAGGCAGAGGGCGTCGGCCAGCTCGCGGCCGGTCGCCCGGCCCTTGTTGTAGAGCACGCGCAGGAAGTGCTCGGTCAGAAAGGTACGGTTGAGGCCCGTCTCCTCGATCGTGGCCGGCTCTGCCGGCAGGAAGCTGTTGCAGAGCTGCGGGCGCGAGTCCTCCTCGCTGGGCGGCGGGTCGCCGATCACCTTGATCGCGCCGATGTTCTCGCCCCGCGACCTGGCCTCGCCGATCAGCCCCTCGAGGTCGTGGATGTGCATGGACAGGTGCAGCAGCGCGTCGGCGTCGTCGCGGGCCTGGGCCTCTTTGTAGCAGGCGTAGACGGCCCGGGCGACCGTGTACTTCACCCCGTCGTAGTAGATGTGGTGCGGGTACTCCTGCCCGCGCACGTAGCAGTCGCGCGGGTGGGACGGGCGCGCCAGCATCTCGTCGTACGACTTCTGGTCGAGCACATAGCGCATGGGGTGACCTCTGGGTAGGTGACGGGTTCTGGGTTGCCGAGGCCGGCGCCGTCGCCGCGCAGGCCAAGTGTAGGCGAGCCGCCGTACCACAGCACTACCGTCCGTGATCGCCCCAGCAATCGCTTCGGCGCCCGTACTATTCACGGGCGAACCCATGGTATACTTGGTGTACCCCCAGGCATCAGGAGCGCCCCGTCGTATCGCCGCCGCTCTCCGCCCCAGCCCCGCCGTCAGCCCAAACCCTGGACGGAGCCCAGCCATGAACGCCTCGAGCGCCCAGATGGCGGCAACGGCCCGCGAGGCCGGTTACGAGCCCATGTCGGTCGAGCAGCTGCGCCCGAACCGCTGGCTAATGACCCTGCGCCCCCCCTTCGGCGAGCCGCTCCTCGTCCTCGCCCAGCGGCGCCCCCTGGTCGTCGCCGCCGACGTGCACGACCTGGCCGAGCTGCTGCGCCTGCGCCGCGTCGCCACCGGCTACCTGCTCGCCGTCGCCGGTCGCTTCAGCCCCGAGGCCCTGGCCGCCGCCCGCGAGCAGCGCCATCCCCGCGTCGTGCTTTGCGCGACCCTCCCCCCTGCCGGCCCCGCCCCCGCCTCCGGCGCCCTCGAGCGGGCCTAGCTCGCCGCGGGTGCCGTGCGATCGCGCCCACCGTGCTACAATACGGGGGATGAGCGAGCAGCGCCTCCCGGCGGCCCAGGCCGCCACCGAGCTTGACTTTATCAGCCACAGCCCCGCCCAGACCGAGCGGGTCGGCCAGCGCCTCGGCGAGCAGCTTCGCCAGGGCGATCTGCTGCTGCTCGTGGGCACCTTCGGCGCCGGCAAGACCCACCTGACCAAGGGCCTCGCCCGCGGCCTCGGCTCGGGCGACCTGGTCACCAGCCCGAGCTTCGTACTCGTCAACGAGTACCGCGCCGGCCCCCGCCACGGCCACATGCGGATCTACCACGTAGACCTGTACCGTGTCG
>DAOLDO010001096.1:0-2273 GCA_035327325.1 Chloroflexaceae bacterium
CCCCACAACCTCTACACCTCGAGCGCCGACATCGCCGCCTTCGCCAGGGCCGCCGGCGCCGAGCCGCCCGACCTGCGCGAGATCGGCTTCAGGATCAAGCCCGACGCGCCCCTCGCCCGCCGGCCGGCCGCGCAGCGCCTCAGCTACTACTTCGTCTACCGCGAGTCGTACGTCGGCTGGAGCTACGACCGGGCCAGCAACAGCTACCTCTACTTCCGCCAGCAGCGCCCCCACGTGGACGGCGCCACCGGCGAGCAGCTGCGCTTCAAGAACGTGGTCGTGCTCGAGGTGCCAGAGCGCCCGATCCCCGGCGACCCGAAGAAGCGCATCGAGCAGGACGTGATCGGCGAGGGCGCGGCCCGGGTCTTCATTGACGGCAAGATGCTCACCGCCACCTGGCGCAAGGGCGCCGGCTTCGCCCAGCTCCAGCTCTACGGCGCGAACGGCGCCGAGATCGCCCTGAACGGCGGCCCGACCTGGGTCGCGGCCATCCCCTCGCTCAAGAACCTGACGGTCGGGCAGTAAGGTGTGAGATGTGAGATGTGAGATGTGAGGTATGAGGTGGGAGCGCTGCACGGCCACGCTCGCGGCGGCATCACCCCTCACGGCGCGGGTCGCAAGACGAGGCGAAGCCTCTGCGCAGCGCGCGACTCACACCTCGCTTATGGGGGCTCAGAGGCGCGACCGCCCCGCAGCGGCGCCCGCGGGCCCTCACCCAGCACATGCGAGAAGGAACGCTACGTCCGCTCCTCGGCCTCGTCGTCCTGGCCCTCTTCGCCGCCACGGCCGCCCAGGTCCAGGCCGCCCCCGCCGCCGAGGAGCCGCAGCAGCAGCTCGCCCCCACCTACCGCATCTTCGCCACCCGCGAGGGCCTGGTCGGCCACATGACCGCCAACGGCCACATCATCAGGCCCCGCGACCGCTTCGTCGCCCTCCCCTCCTGGTCCGTGCTCTCCCCCAAGGGCAGCGATAAGTTCCGCGTCCGCGTCACCTACAAGGGGCGCAGCGTGGTCGCGCCCGTGTGGGACGTGGGCCCGTGGAACACGAAGGACGACTACTGGAGCCCGAACCGCCGCTATCGCGACCTGCCGGTGGGCATGCCCATGGCCCAGGCCGCCCGCCTCGAGGGCTACAACGGCGGTCGCGACGAGCGAGGGCGGCGCATCCTGCTGCCCAACGGCATTGACATCGCAGACGGCACCTTCTGGGACGACCTGCAGATGACCCGCGACGACTGGGTCGAGGTGAGCTTCCTCTGGCTCGGCGCCGACCCCGGCCCGGGCCCGGCCGTCGCCGTCAGCCCGCAGCCTGTCGCCCCGGCCCCGCCGCCCGCCCCCGCCGCCCCGCCCGCCAAGCCCGTCGAGGTCGAGCCGGGCGCCGTGGCGGTAGACGACGGCGCCGCCGGCTACGTCCCGCAGGGCCAGCCCTGGAGCGAGGCGCCCTGCGGCATGGGCGGCAAGCACGCGTGGACGGGCTCGACCACCAACCCCGCCAAGGCCACCGCCTCGGCCGCGTGGGCGCCACAGCTGCCCGGCCCCGGCTTCTACGAACTGCTCGCCTACATCCCCGAGTGCGGCGGCGCGGCCACCACCTCGGCCCGCTACAGGGTCACCCACGACGGCACCGTCACCGAGGTGACGCTGGACCAGCAGGCGAAGGCGGGCACATGGGCCTCGCTCGGCGTGTTCCACTTCGGCGGGCAGCCCGCCAGCCCGCCCCGGGTCGAGCTCGGCGACCTGACGGCCGACAACGGCAGGGCCGTGCGCTATGACGCCATGGCCTGGGCGCCGCGCACCGACGCGGCCCCGCCCGACACCCGCGTGGTCGAGATCCGGCGCAAGGACAACGGCTACCAGATCACGTGGGGCGGCGCCGATAACATGAGCGGCATCGCGACCTACGATGTGCAGGTGCGCATGCTGCCCAACGGCGGCTGGACCGACTGGAAGCGCGCGGTGAGCGACACTGGCGCCTGGTGGGGTCCCGACGAGGGCAAGCACTTCGCCTTCCGCGCGCGCGGCAAGGACTGGGCGGGCAACCAGGAGCCCTGGCCCGAGGGCGCGGACATGGACACGACCCAGGCGACGCCGTGAGGGGTGAGGCTCGGCTGCGCCTCGCCGCGTGACGCCTGCTCGCTCCGCTCGCGCGCTGGGGTGACTCCGAACAGGGCGGCACCAGCGTGCCCTCACCCCGGCGAGCGCCAGCGTGCCCTCACCCCCGCGAGCGCAGCGAGCCTCACCCGTCCTGGAGGGCCGCGACCCCAGGGAGGGTCT
>DAOLDO010001097.1:0-2267 GCA_035327325.1 Chloroflexaceae bacterium
CCTCCTCGATCGGCGGGCAGGAGGGGCTCGAGGCCGAGATCGCCCGCCGCATTGACCACCTGGTGGCCACTGGCGCCCTCGGCGCCGACGAGAGCGCCCGCTGGCGCGAGCTGCTGCTCAACAGCGACTTCGGCCCCGGCCCCGAGCACGAGCTGGCCGCCGGGGTCGGAGAGGTCCCCAGCCGCAACGATGTCGTCCGCCTCCACTCCCAGGTTGACGATCTGGTCAAGATCGTTGACCAGCTCCTCAATCAGCAGCGGAGCTAACTACCACGGCCGGAGGGACGCGCGGCCCCCCTTGGCCCGCAGTCGCCGGCCCCCTGAATCGGGGCCTCTATGCAGCGTAGCAAGACCGCCCTCGTCCTGGCCGGGGGTGGCGTCGCCGGGGCCGCCTACGAGATCGGGGCCCTCTGCGCGATCGACCAGCTCCTCGAGCAGCTCTCGGTCAACGAGTTCGACATCTACGTCGGCACCAGCGCCGGCGCCCTGGTCGCCTCATGCCTCGCCAACAACATCTCCCCGCGCACGCTCCTCTCGGTCCTCGACAGCTCGATCCTCGGCATTGACCAGCTCGAGCCCCACCACCTCTTCTCGCTGAACCTGGGCGACGTCGTCCGCCGGGCCCGGCGGCTGCCCACGGCCCTCGGCGATATCTCCCGCCGCCTGGCCGGCGAGTGGAGCACCTTCTCGCTGCTCGACGTGGTCGAGACGCTGTCGGTGAGCCTGCCGACCGGGCTGTACGACACCTCGGGCCTCGAGCGCTACCTGCGGGCGGCCCTCACGATGCCGGGGCGCAGCAACTGCTTCGCCGAGGTGCCCCACGACCTGACCATCGTCGCCACGGATCTCGACAGCGGCGAGCGGGCCGTCTTCGGCAAGCCCCCCCTGCACGAGGTGCCGATCTCGCTCGCCGTCTGCGCCTCGGCGGCCATCCCGCTCTTCTACAGGCCGGTGCGCATCGGCGACCGCGACTTTATTGACGGGGGCATCAGGGGGACGGCCAGCCTCGACGTGGCGATCGAGTCGGGGGCCGAGCTGATCGTCTGCATCAACCCGATGGTGCCCTTCGACAACGGGGCCCACCCGCCCGGCCGCAGCATCAGCGACGAAGGCATGCAGCGCATCGGCTACCAGGTCTTCCGCACCTTCATCCACGCGGGCCTGCACTACCACATCAAGCAGGTGCGACGGCGCCACCCCGAGGTGGACATCGTCCTGATTGAGCCGACACGTAACGATCACGTCATGTTCTCGCATAATACGATGCGCTACCACACCCGCATGACCCTGGCCCGTCACGGCTACGAGACGGTCGCCACCCACCTCAACGAGCACTACGCCTACTACCACCAGATGATGGCCCGCCACGGCGTGCAGATCAACAACGACCGGCTCGCTAACGACCTGCGCAACCTCGACGCGGCCGGCGCCGACGCCAGGGCCGTGCGCGCCGCCCTCGCCACAGACGGATCGCTCCACACCGCGCCCGCCGGCCTTGCCCACACCCTGGCCGAGCTCGAGCGCCTGCTCAGCCGCTTCGAGGAGGCCCGCGCCGGCTCGTAGCCCGGCTAGCCTGGCCTAAAGACGCCCCGCCGGGGCGTCTTCGTGTTCATTACTTATTCATTCTGGTGTCGTAGGATGGCCGCGCCACAACGGTGAGCGGGGGAGACGTTGACAGGCGTGGCGTGTGCTGGTACGCTGCCCGTGGGTGGGCCCGTCGTACGACCCACCCGTGGACAGCGCCACAATTTACGAGTCATGCGCGCATGGCTGCTCCCACCCGTCTAGCCGCGAGCCTCGCCCTGGCTCTGGCGGCTTTGTTGTCCGTCTCCCTGGCTCCGGCCCACCCCGCCGCGGCGCAGACGGGCGCGCCAATCCTCAGCAGCACCCCAGGGTCCATCGAGGTGACCGTGCCCCTCGGCGCCAGCGCCCAGGTCCCCCTCGCGCTGCGCAACGACACGGGGGCCGCCGTCACCCCCAGGCTCTTCGAGGCCGTGCTCCCCGGCAGCCTGCCGGCCGACGCCATCCCCTTCCCGGGGCGCCCGGACGAGAGCCCCGAGCCCCGCGCCACGCCCGCGGTCGCGCCGGCCGCCCGCCAGGCGGGCCCCCGGATTGACCCGGGGATCGCCGAGGCGCAGGCGGCTGACTCCACAGGCGAGGCGGAGATCATCGTCCTGCTCGCCGACCAGGCCGACCTCTCGCCGGCCTACAGGATCGCCGACTGGGCCGAGCGGGGCCGGTACGTCTACGAGGCGCTGCGGGCCCACG
>DAOLDO010001098.1:0-2264 GCA_035327325.1 Chloroflexaceae bacterium
GCCCCCCCCCGCCGCTTCCGCCCGACCACATGGAGCGAACTCGCCCCTGTGGTCCTCTATGCCCTCATCGGCGGCGCCCTGCTCCTCGCCGCTCTCGCCGTCACCCTCCAGGCCCTGCGCCTCTAGCCCACGCGCCGGGCAGAATCCACAGGGGTGGTGCCTTGCGACACCACCCCCGCGGAGAGAGGAGAAGGAGATGGCCCGAGTATACCATTAGTTCCAGGCCATGCATGTGTTCTAGATCACATCCAGCATTAAATCCGCTTAATCTTCTGCGACAAGGCTTAACACGATGACCATCCTTGACGGTCTCCTGCGCCGCAAGCGCCTGATCACCGAGCGGCAGGACGCCCTGCTCGAGGAGCTGCGGGCCGCCCTCGCCCAGCTGGCGACCGCCTTCGAGCGCTTCGGCGCCGATGTGGCCCCCGCCGACCAGCGCACCCTGCGCGAGACGCTGGAGCACCTCGAGGAGCTGTTCCTGATCGTCGTCGCCGGCGAGTTCAACTCCGGCAAGTCCAGCTTCCTCAACGCCCTCCTCGGCGAGCAGGTGCTCCCCGAGGGCGTCACCCCCACCACCGACACGATCACCCTGCTCCAGCACGGCGACGAGGTCGGCAGCGAGCTGCGCGAGAACGGCCTGCGCGTCACCCGCTTCCCCGCCGAGGTCCTGCGCCAGCTCACCATCGTAGACACCCCCGGCACCAACGCCGTGATCCGCCACCACGAGCAGCTCACCCGCGAGTTCATCCCCCGGGCCGACCTGGTCCTCTTCACCACCTCCTCCGACCGGCCCTTCACCGAGAGCGAGCGCGGCTTCCTCGAGCTGATCAAGGAGTGGGGCAAGAAGATCGTCATCGTGCTCAACAAGATCGACATCCTCAGCGAGCCCGAGCGCGAGCAGGTCGTCACCTTCGTCCGCGAGAACGCTCGCACCCTGCTCGGCGTCACCCCCGAGATCTTCGCCGTCTCCGCCCGCCAGGCCACAAGGGCCCGCCAGGGCGAGGGCGGTGAGCGCGAGCGCCTGTGGGAGGCCAGCCGCTTCGGCGAGGTCGAGCACTACATCCTCGACACCCTCGACGAGGAGACCCGCGTCCGCCTCAAACTCCTCTCGCCCCTCGGCGTCGCCCGCCGCCTCACCAGCAAGTACCTCGGCGTCACCGAGGAGCGCCTCGAGACCCTGCGGGCCGACCTCGAGACCATGGAGAACGTCGAGCAGCAGCTGGGCATGTTCAAGGCCGACCTGCAGAACGACGTCAAGTATTACCTGGGCGAGATTGACCAGATCTTGCAGGACCTGGTGACTCGAGGCGACCGCTTCTTCGAGGAGCACATCAGGCTGGGCCGGCTGCGCGACTTGATGAACGGCGAGAAGTTCCGCGCCATGTTCGAGGAGGAGGTCGTCGGCGACCTGAACGTCCAGATTGACCAGAAGGTCCACACCCTGATCGACTGGATGGTCGAGAAGAACCTGCGGCTCCAGCAGAGCACCGACGAGTACATCAAGCGGCGGGCGAGCCAGCACAGCGAGCGGCTGATCGGCGCGGTCGGCGGCAGCTTCGACTACAACCGGCGCGCCCTGCTCGACTCGGTGGGCCGGGCGGCCACCGAGGTGGTGGCGAGCTACGATAAGCAGGCGGCCTCGGCCGAGCTGGCCGACGAGGTGCGGGCCTCGATCGCGGCCACGGCGATCACCGAGGTCGGGGCCGTGGGCCTGGGCGCCCTGGTCGTCACCCTGGCCCACGCCGTCTGGCTCGACTTCACGGGCATCCTGGCGGCCACGGCCGTGGCCGTTGGCGGCTTCCTGCTGCTGCCGGCCAAGCAGCGCCAGGCCAAGCGTGCCCTGCGCAAGCGGGTGGACGAGATGCGCGCGACGCTGCGCCAGGGGGTGGAGCGCCAGTTCGACCGCGAGGTCGAGCGGGCGATCGGCCAGATCCGCGAGCGCAACGCCCCCTTCACCCGCTTCGTGCGGGCCCAGCGCGGCCAGCTGAGCGAGCTGCAGCAGAGCTTCGCCGACCTCGACGTGCGCCTGGAGCGCCTGCGCAAAGAGATCGAGACCCCGTAGAGCCGCGCCAGCGGGGCGGCTCTACGGTCCAGGGGCACGACAAAGGCCCCCGTCACGCCATTGTGACCGGGGGCCCTGGTTTGCACCTTGACAGACGAGTGTGGTCCTGTAATTAAGCCGTGCGGCCCGGGCATTGCTGGGAGGCGATGCTCCCTAGAAAGGAGGTGATCCAGCCGCAGCTTCCGCTACGGCTACCTTGTTA
>DAOLDO010001099.1:0-2263 GCA_035327325.1 Chloroflexaceae bacterium
GGCGAAGCCCTCGCGCGGGAGGGTGTGGGAGGGCCGGCGGCGGCCCTCCCACGAACAGATGGGGCGGCAGGGGAAGCCCCTGCTATTGCCGCACCAGCAGCGCCACCGGGAAGGCGCCCAGCACCTCGGCGAGCGGCAGCCCCGCCACCCCGTCGCGCTCCCCCGTCGTCAGCGCGGCCCCGGTGAGGCGGTCCTGGTAGCGCGCCCCGGGCTCGGCGTGGGGCAGGGGCAACCAGGTGTCGCCCCAGAGCTCGCCGGTGGGCGGGCGCAGCTCGCCGCCGGCCAGGGTCAGGCTCAGGCGCGGGGCGATGGTGACCAGCTCGGCGGCGCCGGCGGTGCGCGCGAAGGCCACGGCGTGGGCCGCCCGCTCGCCCTCGGCCGCGAGGGGCAGGTAGTCGCCGGCGGCGAAGAGCTCGGGGCGCTCGCGCCGCAGCTCCAGGGCCCTGTGGGTCAGGTAGAGCTTCACGCGGCCGTCATCGGCCTTGTCGAGCAGCTCGGCGGCGAGGGCGGCCGGGTCGCCCGCCGCGCCGCGCCGCTTGAGCTCGGCCAGCAGGCGGCGGCGCTGCTCGTAGTCGACGGGCCGGCGGTTGTCGGGGTCGACCAGGCTGAGGTCCCACAGCTCGCAGCCCTGGTAGATGTCGGGGACGCCGGGGGCGGTGAGCTTGATCAGGGTCTGGGCGAGGCTGTTGAAGCGGCCGAAGTAGGCGGCGCGCGCGGCCAGGGTGGCCAGGCTCTCGAGGAAGCGGCTGCTGCGGCGCGGGTCGAGGATGCCCTCGACGAAGCGGCGCATCGCGGCGTCGTAGGCCTCGTTGGGGTTGACCCAGCTGGTGTTGACCTTGGCCTCGCGGGTGGCCTTCTCCATGTACTGGGCGATGCGCTCGCGGAAGGCGGGCAGGTCGGCGCCCTCGCCGGGCCAGGCGCCGACCAGGGACTGGTAGAGCAGGTACTCGTCGTTGCGCGAGGGCATGGTCTGGCCGTCGGCGGTGGTCTTCTTGGCCTGGTTGAGGCGCGTCCAGCGGGCCACGGCCTGGCGCCACTCCTGGGGGATCTCGGTGAGCACGCTGATGCGGGCGCGCACGTCCTCGCTGCGCTTGGTGTCGTGGGTGGAGGTGGCGAGCAGCGAGTGGGGCCAGCGCTCGGCCCTGTAGGCGGCGCGCTGGTGCAGCTCGGCCACGCTGCCGCCGAACTGCTCGGGGTGGCCGCCCACCTCGTTGAGCGCGACCAGGCGGTTGTAGACGTAGAAGGTGGTGTCCTCGACGCCCTTGGCCATGACCGGGCCGCTGATCTGCTGGAACTTCATCACGAAGCGCAGCACCTCGTCGCGGGCCTCCTCGGCGAAGCGGTCGAGGTTGCGCAGCAGCAGCGTGTCGGCGATGAAGGTGAAGATCGTCTCGGCGGTGCGCGGGTTGCGCCGCCTGGCCTCGCGCACGGCCGCCTCGACGAACTGCTCGTCCCAGGGGGTGACGGTGCCGGGGCCGCTGATGTAGGTGCGGTAGACGGGCAGGGCGGCGATCACCTCGCGGATGGCGAAGGTGAGGCTGTTGAGCGTGAAGTCGCGGTAGTGGCGGTTGCGCTCGGTGATCCGGTCGAGCATGTGGCTGAGGGTGTTCACCTCGCTCGCCAGCGAGACGAGCATGATCTCCTTCTTCTTGGCGTTGATCAGGTTGGCGAAGGCGGGCTGGGGGCCGGCCACGTCGGCGTAGAGCCGGTCGAAGGCGCGGCGGGCGCCCTGTTCGACGAAGATGCCGTTGACCTCGTTGAGGAAGTCGTAGCCGGTGGTGCCGGCGACGGCCCAGTCCTCGGGCAGGGTCTCGCCGGCCGAGAGGATCTTCTCGGCGACCACGTAGAGCGGCCAGCGGGTCGAGCCGGGGCCGCCGAGCTCCGTCCACAGGCCGCTGTCGAGGGCCTCGGCGGGGTCGGCCAGGAGGGCGGCCCGCTCGGCCACGGCCGCGAGGTAGTGGAGCTGGAGCTGGCGGAAGTACTCGGGGGGCTGCCAGAGGCCGTCGGGGTGGTCGACGCGCAGGCCGCTGGCCCGGCCGTCGGCGAGCAGGTCGATCACCAGCTGGTGGGTGTCGTGGAGCACGGCGGGCTCCTCGACCTTGATCGCCGCCAGGTCGTTGATGTCGAAGAAGCGCCGGTAGTTGATCTCCTCGGTGGCGACGCGCCAGAAGGCCAGGCGGTAGGCCTGGTCGGCCACCAGCCCGTCGAGCAGGGCGAAGCTGGCGGTCTCGCCGGGGACGCCGTTGTTGGGGGTGATGGTGGC
>DAOLDO010001100.1:0-2256 GCA_035327325.1 Chloroflexaceae bacterium
GATGTTCTGCGAGAGGTAGAGCTGGTGGTGGGGCAGGTCGTCCCAGCGGCGGTTGACGCCGAGGTAGAGCATGAAGGTGGAGCAGGAGAACTCCATCTTGTCGAGCTTGCGGTCGGTGTAGGGGCCGCGGGCGTGGGCGGGGAGCAGGTGCTGGACGGCGTGGGCGAAGTCGGCGTTGACGATCACGGCGTCGGCCATGACGCGCTCGCCGTCGGCCATGAGCAGGCCGGTGGCCCTGCCGCCCTCGACGAGCACCTCGCGCACGGGGCGGCCGAGGTGGATCCGCACGCCGAGGTCCTCCGCGGCGCGGGCGAGGCCGCGGGCCAGGGCGCGGAAGCCGCCCTCGGGGTGCCAGATGCCGTAGTGGAACTCGAGGAAGGTCACCAGGCTGAAGACGCTCGAGCAGGCGGTGGGGTGCATGCCCAGGTACTTGGCCTGGTAGCCCATCGCGTAGACCAGGCGCTCGTCGGGGAAGAAGCGCTCGAAATGCTGGTAGAGCGTCTCCCACGGGCGGAAGGGCAGGGCCGCGGCGATCTCGCCCGGGCGCAGGTAGCCGAGGGGCGAGCGCACGGGCGAGCCGAGGTAGGGGCCGTAGCCGACCACGTCCTTGCGCAGGTGCTCGAGGTACCAGCGCTCGAAGGCGGCGGGCAGCTCGGGGCCGAAGCCGGCGAGCTGGGCCTTGAAGGCGGCCAGGTCCGAGGTCAGGTCGAGGTGCGTGCCGTCCCAGAACCTGATCCGGGTGTTCGGGTCGAGGCGGATCAGCTTGACGTAGTCGCTGAACGTGAGGCCGCAGGCGGCGAATAACTCCTCGTAGACCCGGGGCACCTGGAGGATGGTTGGCCCGGTGTCGAACTGGTAGGGGCCCAGCTCGAGGCCGCGCATGCGCCCCCCGACCCGGTCGGCGGCCTCGTAGATCGCGACCTCGTAGCCGGTCGCCGCCAGGCGCATGGCCGTGGCCATGCCGCCCGGGCCCGCGCCGACGACTAGAATCTTCTGTGACACACTGCCCTCCGGGGCTCTCTGCTGCGGTGGAAGCGCCGGGCACAACAGAGGCTTCGACGGGCGCCCCGCCGAAGCCTCCCTTGGCTTACGCTTCAGTATAACACGCTACAGGTATTTTTCGGCCCTCGCCACCTGGACCTCGCCGGTGTAGGCGATCACCGAGTAGGTGTCGAAGTAGTGCCGCTGCAGGTGCTCCATGATCCGGGCGGCGACGGCGGGCGCGACCAGGGTCTCGATGCGGGCCTGGGCGCCCGACCAGAACTGCTCGCTGATGCCGCTGCTGCCGTGGCCGTGGACCTCGCCGACCGTGTAGCCGCGTGCGCCGAGGGCCAGCAACTCCTCGAGCAGGCGCTCGCGCAGCACGCCCTCGGCGATGATCGTCACCAGGGTCACCGGTCTGGTCGCCATGGGGCTCCTCCTTCTTGGCTGGTCTCAGGCGCCGGGCGGCAGGACGGCGCAGCCGGCGACGCCGTAGCAGAGCCACCGGGTGTAGGCGTACAGCAGGGGCAGGCCGACCAGCAGGTTGAACGGCAGCGTGATGCCGAGGGCCGAGGTCAGGTAGATGCTCGGGTTGGCCTGGGGAAAGGTCGAGCGCACCGCGGCCGGCGCGTCTATGTACGAGGCGCTGGCGGCGATGGCGGCCAGGATGAAGCTGCCGCCGAGCGAGAGGCCGGCGAGGGCGCCGAGGGTGCCGCCAAGGGCGCCCATCAGCACGGGCATGACCAGGCCGAAGGCGACCATCTTCGGGCCGACCCTGGCGAACTCGCGCAGCTGGCGGGCGGCCACCATGCCCATCTCGACCAGGAAGAGCACCAGCACGCCGCGGAACAGGCCCTCGGGGCCCTGGCTGAAGACCACCGCGATGCGCTCGAAGCCCGGCTCGCCGATGATCACGCCGATCAGCAGGCCGCCCATCAGCAGGATCACGCTGCGCCCGGTCAGGGTCTCCTGGACGACCTTGCCGATCGCGTCGTTCTTCGTCTTCAGGCCGAGGCGGCCCCAGAACAGAGCCACGACGATGCCCCACTCGGCCAGGGCCGCCATGGTCGGGATGAAGCCCTCGTAGCCCATGCCGGCGGCCTCCACCAGGCCGATGCTGGCCGCGAAGGTGACCGACGAGACCGAGCCGTAGAGGGCGGCCACGCCCGCGGCGTTGGCGGGGTCGAAGCCGAAGAGCGTGCGCAGGAGGAAGTAGCAGAGGGTGGGCAGCAGCAGGGCCAGGGCGAGGGTGGCCAGGGCCGGCAGGGCGAACGC
>DAOLDO010001101.1:0-2254 GCA_035327325.1 Chloroflexaceae bacterium
GGCCGGCGGCGTCGAGGACGCCCGTCTCGTTCTGGAGCAGGCCGGCGAGCTCCTCCCACTTCTTGTCGCGGCCGCTCCGGCGTACCTGGGCGGCAAGAGCCTCCAGCACGCGGAGAGTGGCGATCTCAGCCTCCAGCTCACGCACCGTGCGGGCAGCAGTCGCCTGGTCGACCAGCTGCTCCTCGACCGCCTCCTGCTCGGTGTCCGGGGCGTCGTCAAGATCATCAAGGTCGTCATCGGTGAGCCGGGGCAGGCCCCCCAGGAAATCGAGGCGCGCTTCGAGGCCCTGCCGCAGCTGCCGCGCGTCAGTGAGTCGGTCCTCCAGGCGCTCGCGGCGCCGGCGGAGCGACTGGAAGATCGCCTCGGGTGAGGAGGCGAGCCGGCGCTGGAGACTGGTAAGGGCGAAGCCCACCGTGCCTTTGCGCCCACCTTCCAGGCTATCGGCGCGGTTGAACTCCTCGCGGACATAAGCCGACACCTGCTCGTACAGGTCGTGCTCCTCGGCCGAGAGCTTGTAGGGCACCGTGGTGGCGATTCGCTCGGGGAAGAGCGGGGTGCCCTCGAAGGTGAGCAGCTGCTCCTTCGTGAGCCGGCGCATCAGGTCCGAGACGTCGGCGGTGTGGACACCGTCACGGAAGCGGCCCTCGAAACGGTCGGCGTCGAGCAGGGCGAGGAAGAGCTGGAAGTCCTCCTCCTTGCCATTGTGCGGGGTGGCGGTGAGCAGCAGCAGGTGACGCGTTGTTGTGCCGAGGAGTTGGGCGAGGCGGTAGCGGCGGGTATAGCGGATCTCGCCGCCGAAGAACGAGGCCGAGAGCTTGTGGGCCTCATCAAAGATAACCAGGTCCCACTCGGTTGCCTGGAGCAGAGCCTGCACATCCTCGTTGCGCGAGAGCTTGTCGAGGCGGGCGATGGCGAGGGGGTTCTCCTGAAACCAGTTGCCGCTACGCGAGGCCTCTAGCTTGTCGCCCGTGAGGATCTCGAAGGGCAGGTGGAAGCGCTGGTCGAGCTCGGTCTGCCACTGCTCTACCAAGGAGCCGGGGGAGACGATCAGGCAGCGCTGCACGTCACCGCGGATCAGCAGTTCCTTAATAAACAGACCAGCCATAATCGTCTTGCCGGCGCCCGGGTCGTCGGCGAGCAGGAAACGCAAGGGCTGGCGGGGCAGCATTTCACCGTAGACGGCGGTGATTTGGTGTGGGAGCGGGTCGACCAGCGAGGTGTGGACGGCGAGGAGTGGGTCGAAGAGGTGGGCCAGCCGGATGCGCCGGGCTTCGGCCACTAGGCGCAGCTGCTCACCGTCGCCATCGAAGGCCCAAGAGCGGCCAGGGGCGATCACTTCCAGGTCGGGCTCTTGGAAGCGGTAGAGAACGGCGTTATCGGGGCGGCCACGAGAGTCGGTGTAGGTCAGTTCGACCGCACTGGCGTCAGACCAGCGCACGTCAACGACAGTGACCGTCTCGTGGGGCAGAATGCCGCGAACGCGAGCGCCGCGGATAAGCTCTTCGAGTCGCGCCATGAGCTACGATGCTACGACACACACACGCGGAGCGCGAGCGGCGACGCAGGGCTGGAGGCGGAGGGCATCTGGGAGGCAGATGCGAACGGAACGGCGTGAGAGCGCGGCGAGCAGAGGCGCGCAGTCGGGCCGGCGGGCGAGGCCGGGGCGAGATGGCCAAAGAGCAAGAGCGGAGAACATCCGCGGAAACCGATCCGAGTATAACATGCGAACCTATCGATTGCCGTGACGAAAGCTTCACCGTAGACAGAAGCGAGCGAGTTGCACTTAAACTATACTCGGAGATGCGGGCGCAAATGCGCCGGGTTCCCCATGCTGCGCGTGACAGATTCAACATCCGCAGCACTTCCCTTCAGCGCCGGTGTCGCGCCCGCCTTGTCCAAGCTATTTGCCTACCGGTAACGGGAGTGCTAGGATTGGCCAATAGTCCCCGCTCTCCGTGCGACCAAGGTCTTCTATCGCGCCCTCCAAGGTGGCTGATGAATACGAAACCTGTGATGCGAGGTGAAGCAGAGGAGCACGCGCAGCGGCTGGCAGTGCTGATCGACGCCGACAACGCCCAGGCAGCGGTGATCGAGGGGCTGCTGGCGGAGGTGGCCCGCTTCGGGGAGGCAACGGTCAAGCGCATCTACGGCGACTTCACCACCCCGGCGAGTGCCCAATGGCGCGGGGTCCTCAATCGATTCGCGATCAAGCCCGTCCAGCAGTTTGCTTACACCAGCGGCAAGAACGCCACCG
>DAOLDO010001102.1:0-2253 GCA_035327325.1 Chloroflexaceae bacterium
AGCCAAAGGGGACCGAGATCCTGCGCGTCGGCACGATCTGGCTCAGGGCGACCGCCGGCGGCTCCCCGATGGTCAGCTCGAGGGCGGCGGCCGGCGCCTTGGCCTGGAGGGATCGCTCCGCGAGGCGCTGCCCGGCGGCCGGCTCAGGCCCACGCGGGGCGCGCTCTGTTGGGGCGGCCTGGGCGCCGGCCCCGACGATCAGGGCCGCGAGGCCCAGGCAGGCGGCGAGCAACAAGGGTAGATGGCGCATGTTCACCTCCGACGCCGCGGCTACGGCTGGGCGTGCCGCGACGACTACAGCACGTCCTGGGCTGCACCTCGTGAGGCACGGGGCACCTTCGCAGGATGGGCATACGCCACAGGCGGAGTTGATGGTGTGGAGATGGGGACAGCGTGGGGGGAGCTGGACGAAGAACCCTGTGCGGTGCTTCCCAGCGCGCGGTCTTACGGGCCTTGTCTCACCTTAGCACAGCGACAGGTGTGGATCAAGGGCCGGCATGAGCCGCCAATCCGCATACGAGGGGCTGTGAGCAGCCATGGGGGTAGCGGGTCGCGGGGCGCAAGCGGACGCGCCCCGCGGCGCATCGGCCGCGGGGGCGCGCTGTTCGACTATCCTCAGCGTGCGGGCGCCGCCTCAGGCCCAGTCGTCGCTCAGCTCGCGCAGGCGCAGCGACGCGAGGGCCAGGGGGCCGGTGTGGGCCCGCTCGCGCAGCAGCGCCGCCAGCTCCAGGTGCTCGACCTCCTCCAGGCGGCGCAGGATCTTGTGCCACAGCTCTGGCGTCAGCACGACGGCCGTCACCTGGTTGGCGCCGTTGACGGTGAACTGCACGCCCTCGTTCAGCTCTCGCGGAGTCATAGGCTCCCTCCGTAGCGTAGGGGTAAGTGTTCTGATCGTAGGGTGCCCAGATACAAAGCACACACTTCTGCCAGGGAACTATCGGCCTTTTGCACAGCCTTGGCGCGGGCCGGGCGGCGCGGCCGCGGCGCTGGCTCGTCATTCGAGGATGATCACCTGAGGCAGGTTGGCCGGCCGGTCGGGGTCGTAGCCGCGGGCCAGGGCCCACTCGAGGGCGAAGCTTTGGATCAGGGGCAGGTAGAGCATGCCGCGCGTCCACTCGTCGAGCCCGCTGCGCAGCTCGGCCACGTGGTCAACGCCCGACCAGTCGAGCTCGCCGCGGCCCTCGGCCAAGGCTACGGTGCGGGCGCCGAGGGACTTCATGTGCCTGAGCACGGCCACCTCGTGCTCGGCGGCGCTGTCGGAGATCAGGCCGACGACCAGGGCGCCGGAGTCCACCAGGGCCATGGGGCCGTGGCGCAGCTCGAGGGGGTGGTAGGCCTCGGCCCAGGCCCTGCCCAGCTCCTTGGTCTTCAGCATGGCCTCGCAGGCCAGCCCGTAGAGGGGGCCGCCGCCGAGGAAGAAGCAGCGCTCTAGCCCGGGGTCGGCCGCCATGCGGCGCGGCAGCTCGCCCTCGCGGGCCACCAGTGACTCGAGGGCGCCCGGCAGCTGGGCCAGGGCCTGCAGCGCGCCAGGGTCGCCGGTGGCCCAGGCGGCGAGGGCCTGGCCCATCAGGCCCATCGAGGTGAACGAGCGGGTCTGGGCGACCGACTGCTCCTGGGCGTGGGCGGCGATCAGGGCCAGGCTGGCTCGGGACGCCAGGGGCGTCCCAGGGGCGCAGGTGACTACGAGGACCTTGCCGTCGGGCCGCAGCTGCCTGTAGCGGTCCACGGCCCAGAGGGTCTCGGTGGTGGTGCCCGAGCGCGAGAAGGCGACCAGGGCCCCCGCCCGCGACAGGGCGTCGCCCGGGAAGAGGGCCAGCTCCGAGGCGGGGGCGGCCCGGGCGGGCAGCCCGCGCCTGCGCATCACGGCGGCGCTCGCGAGGGCCAGGTAGTAGGTCGAGCCGCAGCCCGTGAGGGCCCAGGCGCCGCCGGCGGCCGCGTCCACCGTCTCGGCCGCCCGCTCCTCCACGGCGGCCAGGGCCTCCAGGGTGAGGCGCCAGGTCTCGGGCTGGCTGGCGATCTCGGCGCGGGTGTGGCTTCCTGCTTCCATCGCGGGTCCTTTCGCGGGCCGGCTGGCGAGAGGCGATCTGAGCCTAGCAGCAATGGGCGTGCCGGGCTCGGCGGGCCCTCGTGCGTGGCCGAGCGACGCTGCGCGGGTGGGCTGGCGGGGCGGCCACGCTGGGCCGCCCTTACGCGGGGCAGGGGCGGGTGGGGTCCCTGGTAGGCCGCCGAGCGACGCTGCGCGGGTGGGCTGGC
>DAOLDO010001103.1:0-2247 GCA_035327325.1 Chloroflexaceae bacterium
GCTTTCCTCTACCCGTTCTTCCTGAGCGCCCCGCCGGAGGGCGGCGTCAACGGCGCCCACGGTGCCGCCGCGCCATTCATCTTCGCCGTCCTCGGCCCCGCCCTCCTGGCCCTGCTGGTGGCCGAGCTGAGCGGCGGCCGGCTGAGCACCCGCTCGCTGGCCATCCTCGGCGTGCTGACGGCCCTGGTGGCGGCCCTGCGCCTGCCCGCGGGCCCGGGCGACGCGCCCACCTTCTTCTTCCTGATCATCCTGGCTGGCTACGTCTACGGGGGCGTCTTCGGCTTCCTGCTCGGCGCCCTGGGGCTCTTCGTCTCCGCGATCATCACCGGCGGCGTGGGCCCGTGGATGCCCTTCCAGATGTTCGTGACCGGCTGGATGGGCCTCGGCACGGCCCTGCTGGTCCCGGTCGGCGGGCGGCTGCGCCCCGGCTCGTGGGCCGAGCTGCTGCTCCTGGCGGCCTACGGCTACCTGTGGGGCCTGCTCTTCGGGGCCATGATGAACCTCTGGTTCTGGCCCTTCAGCCCGCCCGGCGCCCTGGCCTGGTCGCCCGGCCTCGGCCTCGGCGAGACGCTGCGGCGCTACGGGGCCTTCTACCTGCTCACCTCGTTCGCCTGGGACTCGGCCCGCGCCCTCGGCAACGCGGCCCTCATCCTCGTGCTCGGCCGCCCGGTGCTCAAGGAGCTGCGCCGCTTCAAGGCCCGCTTCAGCTTCACGGTCGAGGCGCCCGAGGTGCATGCCGGCCTCGAGGGTGACTTGCGCAGCTAGCTCGAGCTGCCAGGAGGTGCGCCTGGTTTCCCGCAGACCTCACCCCCGCCGCTGCGCGGCTCCCCCTCTCCGTTGCGGAGAGGGGGCTGGGGGGTGAGGTAATCATGTGCCCTCAATAGCGCGCGAAGTCCTCGCCCAGGATGGCGTCGAGGGCCGCGGTCAGGAAGTCGGCGTCGGCCTCGTCGAAGGGCATGGGCGGGCGCAGCTTGAGCACGTTGTGGTACGGGCCGTCCGTCCCCGCCAGCACGCCGCGCTCGCGCAGCCGGTTGACCACGTACGACGCCTCTGCGGCGGCCGGCTCGAGGCTGGCCCGGTCGCGCACCAGCTCGAGGCCGAGGAACAGGCCCGCGCCGCGGGCGTCGCCCACCACCGCGTGACGCGCCGCCAACTCCCGCAGCCCCGCCAGCAGGCGCCCGCCGACGCGCCGCGCCCGCTCCTGCAGGCCCTCGTCGCGCACCACGTCGAGCACGGCCAGCCCGGCGGCGCAGGCCACGGGGCTGCCGCCGAAGGTGCTGAAGAACTCCATGCCGTTGTCGAACGAGGCCGCGATCGCGGCGCTGGTCACGACCGCGCCCAGGGGGAAGCCGTTGCCGATCGGCTTGCCCAGCACCACGATGTCCGGCACCACGCCCTGGAGCTCGAAGCCCCAGAAGCGCTCGCCCAGCCGCCCGAAGCCCACCTGCACCTCGTCTGCGATGCAGACGCCGCCCGCGGCCCGCACCCGCGCGTAGACCGCCTCCAGGTAGCCCGGGGGCAGCACAATCTGGCCGCCCACGCTCGGCAGCGACTCGGCGATGAAGCCCGCCAGGCCCCGCCCCCGCGCCTCAAGCCCGTCCACCAGGGCCGCCACTTGCGCGGCGTACTTGCGCCCCGCATCGGGGTCGGCGCCCTTGAACGGCCCCCGGTAAACGTCGGGGATCGGCGCGACGTGCACCCAGTCGGGCGCGCCCCCGCCCCCAGGGCCGGCGAACTTGTAGGGACTGATGTCGATCAGGCCCGTCGTGTGGCCATGGTAGGCCGCGTCCAGCACCACCATGTCGCGCCGTCCGGTGTGGGCCCTGGCCAGGCGCAGGGCCAGCTCGTTGGCCTCGCTGGCCGAGTTCACGAAGAAGCAAACCCGCAGCGGCTCGGGCATGAGGGCCGTGAGCCGCTCGGCGTAGCGCACGATCGTGTCGTGGAGGTAACGGGTGTTGGTGTTGAGCAGGGCGAGCTGGGCCTGGGCGGCGCGCACCACCCGCGGGTGGCTGTGGCCGACGTGGGGCACGTTGTTGTAGACGTCGAGGAAGGCCCGGCCCGTGTCGTCGTAGAGGTACTGCATCCAGCCGCGCACGATCTTGAGCGGGCGCCGGTACGAGAGGCTCAGGTTGCGGCCGATGCGCGCCCGCCGCCCCGCCAGGGTCTGCTCGGGGCTGGGCGCCGGCGCCGGCAGGCCCGCGGGCGGGATGCCGAGGATCAGGTTGGGGTCGGGCGAGCCGGCCAGCC
>DAOLDO010001104.1:0-2237 GCA_035327325.1 Chloroflexaceae bacterium
ACGCGCCAGAAGGCCAGGCGGTAGGCCTGGTCGGCCACCAGCCCGTCGAGCAGGTCGAAGCTGGCGGGCTCGCCGGGGACGCCGTTGTAGTGGGTGATGGTGGCCTCGACCATGGTCCGCACCGGGGCGCTGCTCTCGTAGAGGGCCTTGATGCGGCGCTTGATCACCTCCTTCTCGCGGTTGCGCTCGGCCACCTTCTCGGGGGCGCGCTCGGAGCGCTCGGGCAGGTAGGAGATCGCGGTGAGGATGCTCTGCAGCTCGATCAGGTCAGGGTCGTCGTCGCCGAGCTCGGCGGCGAGGGCCTCGAGGCCGTGGCTGAGGATCTCGCTGTAGGTGCGGGGGGCGAGGGGGAAGCTGTGGTCGTAGTAGCTGAGCGTGAAGGCGCCGCCGTCGTAGCGCAGCTGCAGCTCGCCGGACTCGAGCACGTCGCCGTACTGGCCGCCGAGCACGGGCAGGAGCACCTTGTCGCGCAGCTGGGCGGGCACTGGGTCCCAGTCGATGTCGAAGTAGCCGGCGTAGATCGAGGCGGGGCCGTTCTCGAGCACGTCGCGCCACCAGATGTTGCGCGGGTCGCCGATGCCCATGTGGTTGGGCACGACGTCGAGGATGAGGCCGAGGCCGCGCCCGGCGAGGGCGGCGCTGAGCTTGGCGAAGCCCTCGTCGCCGCCGAGGTCGGGGTTGATCTGGCTGTGGTCGGTGATATCGTAGCCGTGGGTGCTGCCGGCGCGGGCGGTCAGGATGGGCGAGGCGTAGAGGTCGCTGACGCCGAGCTCGTCGAGGTAGTCGGCGATCTTGGCGGCGGCGGCGAGGGGGAAGCCCTGGTGGAACTGGATCCTGTAGGTGGCGCGGGGCGTGCGGCGGGGCAGCCTGCGTATCAGGGCGGCGTCTGACGCCGGCTCGACGATGCTCATAAGGGCTCCTCTCAGGGGGCTCTGAAGCCCAGCTTCCTCCCGAGCGAGGTGAAGGCGGCGATCCACTGGCGCGCGTCGGCGTAGCCCTGGGCGGCCTCCTCCTGGAACTCGCCGTAGATGCCCTGGAGCAGCTCGTAGTAGGTGTTCTGGGTCTGCCAGACATCAACCTCGGAGGGGAGGGCGCGGGCGAGGCCGACGGCGCTGTCGAGCTGCTCGAGCAGCGCAATGTCCTCAGGCGACGCGCGGAAGGCGGCGGTCATGCGGGCGATGGTGCCGGCGAGGGCGTAGCCCAGGCCGGCGTGGTCGAGGGTCACGCCCGAGCGCCCGGCCTCGCGGCGCAGGGCGTGGATACGGTCGAGGTCGAGGCTGTCGGCCTCGACCAGGCGGCGCAGCTCGGTGTTGATCGCGAACTCGGCGGCGATCTGGAACTCGCGGGGCACCGGGGTGCCCACGCTGGCCAGGAAGCGCATCAGCGGGGCGTGGTGCTCGTAGATCTGGCGGTAGGCGGACGCGGCCTCGGCCAGGCTGGTGTCGAGGACCCGGCTGAGGATGTGGCGCTGCTCGTCGCCGAAGAGCAGCTTGAGCGAGTAGGCCTCGTGGCCGAAGTTGCGGTCAACCACGCGGATCACCCCGGGGATGTCGGCGCGCAGGAACAGCTCGGTGACCTCCTCGACCAAGGCGCTGTAGGCCGCCGGGCCCTGGTACTCGCGCACGCCGCCCGAGAGGTTGTGGTCGCCCAGGTGCAGCACGCCGAAGGTCAGGCGGGCGGCCTCGCCGGTCACCGTCGAGCTGATATGCAGCCGGCCGATGGCCAGGCGGGCCTTGCCGGCCGGGATGAGCTGGTAGTCCTCGCGCTCGACCGCGTAGCCGTAGACCTCGTCGTGGTCCTCGTAGCCGTTGAAGAGGGAGGCCATGGCGTAGTGGGCGCCCACCTTGCGCAGGTCAACCATGGCGGGGCGCACCCTGCGCTCGTAGACGGCGCGGCCGTCGCCGACGGCGGGGTCGTTCGAGCGGGCCAGGGCCAGGCGCTCGAGGAAGGCGGGCTCGACGTCGTCGCCGAACAGCTCGCGGGCCAGCTGCACGGCGCGGCCGGCGTACATGATCACCTGGACGGTCTCGATCCCGCCGAGGTCGTCGAAGAACCAGCCGCACGAGGTGTACATCAGCATCAGGTGCCGCTGGAGCTCCATCAGCTTGAGGGCGGCGATGCGGCCGCCCTCGTCGAGGGGGGCGCGGGCGTGGCGCTCCAGAAAGGCCGCGACGCGCTCGGGCGAGCGGTCGAGCACCAGCTCGACGTACTCGTCGCGGGCGGCCCAGGGGTCGTGG
>DAOLDO010001105.1:0-2237 GCA_035327325.1 Chloroflexaceae bacterium
GCCTGAGCCCTGGGAACGTAGGTCCACGCACGTTGCAATACCGGCCGGCGCCCACAGTCTCTGTGGGCGCCGGTCTTTTTTGTGTCTCCGCCAGCGCAGCAGCTCAGACGGCCAGGGCGCGGTCGAGGAAGGTGCGCAGGGTGGTGTTGAAGACGGTCGGCTGCTCCACGCTGCTGAGGTGCCCGGCCTCGGGGATGAGCGCCACATAGCTGCCAGGGACGCCGGCGTGGATGGCGTCGGCCTCGGCAGGGGGCGTCAGCCCGTCCTCGGCGCCGACGATCACCATCGTCGGCACGCTGATGCTCGCGAGATCGGGGGTCGAGTCGGGGCGGGCGGCCATGCCGCGCGGGGCGCCGGCGATGCCCTCGTGGCTGTTGGCAACGATGTAGGAGCGCAGCTCGTCGCGGACGCTCTGGGGCGTGCCGGGCGCGACGAGGCCGGGGATCAGCTTGTCGGCGATCGCCGCCGGGCCCTGCTCCTCAGCCAGGCGGGCGTTGGTCTCGCGACCGGCCTTGCCCTCGGCGCTGTCGGCGCCGGCGCGCGTGTCGGCCAGCACCAGGGCCGCCACCTTGTCCCGATGGCGGCGCCAGAAGGCGAAGCCGATGTAGCCGCCCATCGAGAGGCCGACCAGGGCCGCGCGCTCGACGCCCAGGTACTCGAGCAGGGCCGCCACGTCGTCGGCCTGCTGGTCCATGCTGTAGGGGCCGGGCGGCGCGTCGGTGCCGCCGAAGCCGCGCAGGTCAGGCACGATCACCCTGTAGCGGTCGCGGAGCGCCTCGACCTGCGGCCGCCACATGGCCCCGCGCAGCGGAAAGGCGTGGAGCAGCAGCACGGCCTTGCCCTCGCCCACATCGTCGTAGCTCATGCGGATCCCGTTCAGATTGGTCTCCAAGAGCCGGCCCTCCATGCTAGAATAGACGTGCGACTCCCACGTACTACAGCGCCCCAGACGCTCCGAGGATCTATTATATCGGCCCCCGCGCCGGTGGTGTGAAGAAGCTGTCATTTATGGAGCTGGACGCCAAGCTCGACCTGCTGGCCGACGCCGCCCAGTACGACCTGTGCGCCACCTTCGCGCGGGGCGGCCGGCGCTTCACGCCGAAGGCGGCGTCGTGGGCCGCGCCGGAGGCCGACGAGCCCGACCGCCGCGGACGACCCGTGTTCCGGGTGCTGATGAGCAGCCAGTGCGCCTGGAACTGCGCGTACTGCCCCCTGCGCGCTGCACAAGATGTGCCGCGGGCCGCCCTCGCGCCCGAGGAGCTGGCCAGGGCCTTCCTGCCCCGCTACGAGGCCGGGGCCGTGCAGGGCCTCTTCGTCTCCACCGCCGTCCACGGCGACGTCGGCCAGGCGGTGGGCCGCATGCTCGACGGCGTCGAGCTGCTGCGCACGGCCCACGCCTACACGGGCTATGTCCATGTCAAGCTCCTTCCCGGCGTCGCCCCCACCGACCTGGAGCGGGCCGCGCGCCTGGCCGACCGGCTCAGCCTCAACCTCGAGGCGCCCTCGGCCGAGCACCTGGCGCGGATCTCGCCCGAGCGCAGCTGGGGCCGCGACCTGGTCGAGCGGCTGGTCTGGGCCCGCGACTGGATGCGCGCCGGCATGGTGCCCTCGGGCCTGGCCACCCAGTTCGTGGTCGGCGCCGCCGGCGAGCGCGACCGCGACCTGCTAGGCACCGGCAGCTGGCTCTACGGCGAGCTCGGGATGCGCCGCGTCTACTTCGGGGCTTTCAGGCCCGCCGCCGGCACGCCCCTGGAGGGCGCCGAGCGCACGCCGCAGGCCCGGGTGCAGCGGCTGACGCAGGCCGACTGGATGCTGCGCCAGTACGGCTTCGCCCAGGGCGAGCTGCCCTTCGGCGCCGAGGGCGACCTGCCGCTGCACCTCGACCCGAAGCTGGCCTGGGCGATCGCCCACCCCGAGCGCTTCCCCGTCGAGCTGAACACCGCCAGCCCCGAGGAGCTGCTGCGCGTGCCCGGCATCGGCCCGACCAGCGTGCAGCGCATCGTGCGCCTGCG
The DNA here is from genome assembly GCA_035327325.1 of Chloroflexaceae bacterium. Classification (GTDB taxonomy): domain Bacteria; phylum Chloroflexota; class Chloroflexia; order Chloroflexales; family Chloroflexaceae; genus CAIWXH01. The sequence continues at coordinate 2,013 of DAOLDO010001105.1, forward strand.
CCGCCTGCACCCCTTCCGCGAGCTCACCCACCTGACGGGCCTGGGCACGCAGGCGGGCAAGGCGCGCGACTTCGTCACCCTCGACGGGCGCTACTTCGGGCGCACGCGGGCCGAGCTCGAGCGGGCCCTGGCGCCGCGGCCCATCGTCGAGCAGCTGCCGCTCTTCTAGCGAGGGCGGCCACGCTGGGCCGCCCTTACGGGAGGGTGGGGGCGGCGACGCTGGGC
>DAOLDO010001106.1:0-2235 GCA_035327325.1 Chloroflexaceae bacterium
GGGCGCGGCGGTGGCGGCCGCGGGCTGGGACTCGGGGGCGGTCGTAGGCTGAGCGGCGGGCTGGCTGCCACAGGCGGCCAGGATCAGGGCGAGCAGAGGCGCCAGCGGCGCGAGACGGCGGAGCCGCATACGCGAGGGTCCTTTCCGGCACAGGGGTTATGTGTGATGGGCCGCACAAGTTGCCTAGGCGGGCGTTAGTATAAGCTAACCCTCGGCGTGGGTCAAGTCTAATTTGCCAACCTTTTTCTTCTAAAAGTTGTAAAACCACAACCTGGCGGATCTAGAAGGGCTCCGCCGCGCCTTGCGCGCCCGGCCAATTTCGAGTATCCTCTTGTCCACCGTCGCACAGCATTCGCGAGGCCACCGGGGGCGCCTGCCCCCGTTTGCTGTCTCCTGGCGCCCTAGCGCCGACCTCAGGGCGACGCCCATGATCACGACGGCCGCGCTCGAAGAGCTTGCCAGCTACGTCCCCGCCCTGATCACTCGCCGCATGACGGACGACCTGGGCGCCACCCTGGCCCCCGCCGTCGAGCGCTTCCCCGCCGCCGTCCTGATCGCCGACCTGTCGGGCTTCACCGCCCTCACCGAGCGCCTCGCCCAGCACAGCCCCGCCGGCGCCGAGGAGCTGACCCGCATCCTCGACCTCTACTTCGGCCACCTGGTGGGCGTGGTCACCAGCCACGGCGGCGACGTGGTCAAGTTCGCCGGCGACGGCCTCCTGGCCCTCTGGTACGGCGCCGAGCCTCTGGCGCACCTGGCCCAGCGGGCGGTCCAGTGTGGCCTCGCCGTCCAGATGATGATGGCCCCCGACGCATGGGGCCCCCTCGACGCCGCGGCCCAGCCCCACGCCCTCAGAGTGCGGGTCGGCGTGGGCGCCGGCGAGGTGACCACCATGCACATCGGCGGCGTCTTCGGCCGCTGGGAGCTGCTGGTCACCGGCGAGGCCCTGGCCCAGACCGGCCACGCCGAGGCCCAGGCCCGGTCGGGCGAGGTGGTGATCGCCGCCGAGGCGTGGCCTCTGGTGGCCGATGCCTGCATCGGCGAGCGCCTGCCCTCCGGCGCCGTGCGCCTGGGGAGCCTGGCGGACTACCTGCCGATGCGCGCCCTCGCGCCGCCCGCCCTCATCCCGGCCATGGCCGACGCCCTGCGGGCCTACATCCCCAAGGCCATCCTCGCCCGCCTCGAGGCCGGGCAGACCAACTGGCTCGCCGAGCAGCGCCGCGTCTCGGTGCTCTTCGTCAACCTCCCCGACCTGCGGGCCGACACGCCGCTTCAGCGGGCCCAGGCCCTGATGCGCGCCCTCCAGACCTCGCTCTACCGCTACGAGGGCAGCATCACCCGGCTGGGCACCGACGCCAAGGGCCCGACCCTGGTGGCGGCCCTCGGCCTGCCGCCCCTGGCCCACGAGGACGACCCGGAGCGCGCGGCCCTGGCGGCCCTCGCCATCCGTCAGGCCCTCGGCGAGCTGGGCTTTGGGGTCGGCATCGGCATCACCACGGGCCGGGCCCTCTGCGGGGCCGTCGGTGGCCTGGCCCGCCGCGAGTACACTCTGATGGGCCCGATCGTCAACCGCTCGGCCCGCCTGATGCAGGCCGCGGCCGCCGGCCCCGCGCCGATCCTCTGCGACGACGCGACCTACCGCGCCGCCGGCGAGCGGCTCAGCTTCGAGACCCTGCCGCCCCTCGCCCTCAAGGGCGTCGCCGGTCTGGTGCCGGTCTACGCGCCCGTGGCCGAGGCGGTCGCGCCCGCCGGGGCGCCCGGCGGCGGCGCCCTCGTCGGTCGCGAGCGCGAGCGGCGCCAGATCGCCGGCCTGCTGGCCGCCCTGGCCGACCAGGGCCTGGGCGGCGCCCTGATCGTCGAGGGCGAGGCGGGGATCGGCAAGTCGGCCATGCTGGCCTACGCTCGCGCCCTGGCCGCCGAGGCTGGGGTCACCGTGCTCGCGGGCGCCGGCAGCCCGATCGACACGCCCCCGTACTTCGCGTGGCGCCCCGTCTTCGCCGAGCTCGTCGCCCTTCTGGCGCCCGCCGGCGTCGGGGCCGACCCGGCCATCGCCACCCCCGCGGCCCTGGAGGCCCACGACCTGAGCCCCTTCGCGCCGCTGCTCGGCACGGTGCTGCCCCTGAGCCTGCCCGACACCCCGCGCACCGCCCCCCTCGTGGGCCAGGTGCGGGCCGACAACACCCGCGACCTGCTGGTGCGCCTGGTGGAGCTGGCGGCCGCCCGGCGCCCGCTCAT
>DAOLDO010001107.1:0-2235 GCA_035327325.1 Chloroflexaceae bacterium
GGGCCTCCAGGTAGCCGCGGCGGGTGGCGGGGTAGTCGCTCGCGGCGACCTCGGTGCGCAGGGCGGCCAGGTCCTCGGCGATGGCGGCGGGCCGGCGCGGGCCGGGGCGCTCCCTCAGCTCGGGCGGGCCGAAGTAGGCGTCCACGAAGCCCTCGACGTGGCCCTCGATGTCGAAGGCCAGCTCGATGTAGCGCCGGCTGAGCGAGTCGATCGTGCTGCTGCTCGTCATGTCAGTGGCGTGGCGCTCCTGCTGCGGGCGCGGCGCGCTGCGCCCGTGCGATCGGCATCATAGACGTATGTGCCCTCAGTCCGCGGCGGAGGCGAGGGCCCCCTCGACGTGCGGGGCGAAGTAGCGCTCGAGGGCCTCGCGGGCCTGCGCGGGCGACTGGGAGGTGTGCACGGCGACGCGCAGCTGGGCGGCCCCGGGCAGGCCGACGGCGAACTGGCCCATCAGCTGCTTGATCTTGTTGAGGGCCAGGCGGCCCGGCATCTCCTCCTCGCACATGGCCAGGTAGCGCAGCAGGAAGTCGAGCTTGTCGGTGGGGGCGGGCACAAACGGCGCCTCGCCGCGGCGCAGCTGGGCGATCTGCAGGAAGATCCAGGGGTTCTCCATCGCGCCACGGCCGATCATCACCCCGTCGGCGCCGCTGTCGCGCAGGCGCACGAAGGCGTCGTGGGCCTCCTTCACGTCGCCGCTGCCGATCACCGGGATGCCGACCGCGGCCTTGACCGCGGCCACTCGGCTCCAGTCGGCGCTGCCCTTGTAGGCCTGCTCGCGGGTGCGCGGGTGCAGGGCCAGGGCCGCGACGCCGCAGTCCTCGGCCAGCTTCGCCGTGTCGAGGAAGTTCAGGCTCTGCTCGTCCCAGCCGGCGCGGAACTTGAGCGTCACCGGGATCTGCACGGCCGCCCTGACCGCACGCAGCAGCCGGCCCATCTTCGGCAGGTCGCGCAGCAGCGAGGCCCCGTGGCCGCCGCCGGTGACCTTGGGCGACGGGCAGCCGCAGTTGATGTCGAGGATGTCGGCGCCCAGCTCCTCGACGGTGCGCGCCGCCGCCGCCACCATGTCGGGCTCGTTGCCCGAGAGCTGCATGGTCAGCGGGCGCTCCTCGGGGTAGAAGTCGAGCAGGTGGTGGCGCTTCATCGCCTTCGGGCTGACACTGGCCGCGTTGGTCATCTCGGTGCTGACCAGGCCGCAGCCGCCCAGGCGCAGGATCATGCGCCGGAAGACCGTGTCGGTCACCCCAGCCATCGGCGCCAGGGTGATGTTCGGCGCGACGCGGATATGCTCGACATAATATTCAGATGGCAGCTTATCAATCTCGCTCGTACTGATCATAGTTCTCTGTTGCTCGGCTCACAAGGCACTCCCCCTGATTATACCATTCACTCGCCAGGGATCGTGAGGGCCGCATAGTCGAGCATGAAGAAGGGCGGCAGGCTGAAGCCGCCCTGCGAGCGGTTGGTGATGCTGATCTCGTTCTGGCCGGGGCGCAGCAGGGCGGCGTCGAAGACCCAGCTGACCGTGTCCCAGGTGCCGGTCTCGAGCGGCAGGTCGTCGTCGGGCAGGGGGTTGGGCCCCTCGTAGATCGGCGTCCCGTTGACCAGGACCGCGATCATGGTGCGCGTGCGGCCCTCGGAGTCCATGCCCTCGACGCTCAGGACGGCCGTGCCGGCGGGCTGCCCCGCCAGCGCGAAGTTCGCCCGCATCGTCTCGTAGCCTGTGCCCTGGCCGTACACCCAGGTGGCGCTGCGCCCGCCGTAGCTGCGGGGCGAGCCGGCGCCGCCGTAGCCGCCCGCCCATGCCTCGTCGTCGAGGATGATCGTCCCGCCGGCCGCCTGCTGGGGCGCGGCGGTGGGCAGCGGGGGCTCGGGCGCGGGCGGCGCCGGGGGGGCCGTGGGCGGCGGGGGCGCGATGGTCGGCAGGGGGGGCTCGGGCACGGGCGGCGCCGGGGGGGCCGTGGGCGGCGCGGGCGTGGCCTCAGCGGGCGGGCCGCCGCCGGCCGCGGCCACGGGTGGCTGGGTCGGCTGCACGGGCCCGGCCGTGCCGGCGGCGCCCCGCTCCTGCCCCATGAGCTGCCAGGCGGCGACGAGCACGGCCAGCAGGGCGGCGAGGCCGAAGAGGGCCGCGGGCCAGCGCCGCGGGCGGGCGGGCGGCGGGGGCGTCGGCGGCGGGGCCAGGCGGTCGCGGTCGGGCAGGGGCATGGTGCGGTACGGGTCGGGCGGCGGGACGGGCGC
>DAOLDO010001108.1:0-2231 GCA_035327325.1 Chloroflexaceae bacterium
CGGCCAACCTGGCCGCCCTGGACGAGCGGGCCGAGCTGCCCGTGGCCGATCTGGTGGACGCCTTCCTCGGCTCCCTGGAGCACGCGGCCCGCCTGGCGGCGTCGCTCGAGGGCGAGGGCCTGGGCCGTCTGGTGAATGTACCCTTCTTCGACACGCCGCCCACGGTGGCCGAGCTCTTCGGCAGCTCCCTGGCCCACGCGGGGATCGTCCACGGCGCACAGCTCGCCCTTGGCCGCGCCCGACCGATCTGGATCTTCTACCAGCCGGGCATGATGCGCCGCCAGCTCACCCGCTTCATGCACATGTTCGGCCTGGCCTACTGGCCAGAGCGCGGCGGCGACCTCCACGCGACGGTCGGGTTCAGCATCGAGGGCCAGGGCGGGGGGAGCTGGTTCGTGCGCGTTGGGCCGGGTGGCGGCATGGGCAAGATCGGCATCGCCCGCACCACCGACGTCAGCTTCTGGTTCGCCAGCGCCGACCTCTTCTGCAAGGTGTTCACCTACCAGACCCCCGTCTGGCGGGCGATCGCCCTGCGCCAGCTGCGCGTCGGCGGCAACCTGCGCCTCGCCCGGCGCCTGCCAGCCCTCTTCTCGCCGACCTGACGCGCCGACCTGACGCGCCGGCCGACCCGAGGGGGGCCGCCCCAGGGTGAGCGCCGCGAGGCGGCGGAGACGGGCACAGCGGAGCGCCGGGCAAAGGCCGCGGCGCTCGACGCAGGGAAGAGGAAGACCGATGGATGTGGGGCGGAGGCTGAGGCGCGGGGAAGGGCGCCCGGCGTGGCTACCGGCCGGCGCTCTGGCTGAGCTGCTGGCGCTCCTCGGCGGTGATCAGGTTGAAGCCGCCGTCGCGGTTCAGGTAGACCATCTCCTCGTCCTTGACCCGCACCAGCAGGTCGGCGGCGCCGTCGCCGTTCATGTCGGCCAGGCGCAGCGTGACGGGCGTCAGATGCTCGTTGGCGCCGAACAGGTAGGGGCCGGGCAGCGTGCGCACCTTGGCCGCGTCGCCGCCTGGGATCTCGAGGATGACCACCTGCCGGTCCAGGTTCATCGCGATCAGGTGGGTCGGGGCGTTGGCCTCCTCGGGGCGGCCGACGTTGGCGGTGAGGTGATGGGTGCGCGGGTAGCCGTAGCGCACGTTGTCAATCAGGTTGCGCCCGAAGCCGATCGCGCTGCTCAGCAGCACGTAGGCCGCGAGCAGGGCCAGGAGCCCGGTGATCAGGTAGGCGATGTTGCCGACGTTGCCGCTGGGCAGGCTGAGCGGCGCCCGGCGCTCGGGGCCCAGGTTGCGACTCTGGACAGCCATCGGGGTCCTCCTTCGGTCAGTCGCGCCGGCCCTTCCCCAGGCGCTGCGCGCAGGTTGCTTTCGCTCGTTTGTGCTGATAGCTCGCTTGTGCTAAAGTATAGCAAAGGTTGCGAGGGTCGTCAAGAACGAATATTCTAAATCTCCACCGCCTATGGACACGCTCTTCACTCTGGGCTACCAGGGCCATAGCATCGGCAGCTTCGGCGACCTGCTGCTGGCCCACGGCATCACTCGCCTGATCGATATCCGCGAGCGCCCCTATAGCCGCAAGCCCGACTTCTCCAAGAAGCGCCTGGCGGCCCACATGGAGGCGGTCGGCATCGCCTACCTCCACCTCGTCGAGCTGGGCACGCCGAAGCCCCTGCGCGACGAGGTGCGCCGCAGCAAGAACTACCCGGCCTTCTTCGCCACGATCAGGCCGCTCTTCGCCGCCCAGGAGCAGGCCCTCGACCAGGCCCTCGCCATGGCCCTGGCCGAGCCCTGCGCCCTGCTCTGCTACGAGGGCCCCGCCAGCGAGTGCCATCGCACCGTCGTCGCCGAGTTGCTCGCCGAGCGCTCCGATGGCCGGCTCCAGGTGGTCCACCTGTAGCTGTGTGCTGTGAGGTGTGAGCAGGGCCGGGAGTCTCATATCTCACACCTCACACCTCACCAGGCCCGCAGGTACTGCGCCGGCACGGCCAGGGGCTGGCCGAGGGCCGCGGCGGCCCGCAGAGGCCAGTAGGGGTCGCGCAGCAGCTCGCGCCCGAGCAGCACCAGGTCGGCCTGCCCCTCACGCACGAGCGCGTCGGCGTGCGCGGGCCTGCTGATCAGCCCGACGGCCGCCGTGGCGATGCCCGCCCCCGCGCGCACGGCCGCCGCGAAGGGCACCTGGTAGCCCTCCTCGACCGGGATCCTGATCCCCGGCACGATGCCGCCCGAGCTGCAGTCCA
>DAOLDO010001109.1:0-2226 GCA_035327325.1 Chloroflexaceae bacterium
TGGAACGCGTCGTCGCGGAACAGCTCGATGCAGAACGCATTGGCCGCCTCCGGGTCCTTGTGGAACTCCACCGCGATGGCCCGCTGCTCCTTGAGCCGGCGCGAGGCGTCGGCGATGCGCCGCTGCTCCGCCTCGTCGGGCGGTCGCTCGAGCCAGGTGCCCGCGCAGCGAGTGATCCGCGTCGCGCCCTCGCCGCCGCCCGAACGCTCCGCCTTCCGCACCGATCTGCCGCGCATAGTCTTCCCCTGTGTGACCGCTGTGCCGCCCCTCAGTATACCGCAGCATTTTTTGTTGAGTATTTCACTTAACAACTTGACCGGGGGCGGTCACGGGGCTACAATATCCGCAGCGCCGCGTGCGAGCAAGAAGGAGCAGCTATGTCGCGTATGTATGGAAGCATCACCGAGCTGGTCGGCAACACCCCCCTGGTCCGCCTGAACCGGGTCAACGAGACTCAGGCCACGGTGGTCGCCAAGCTCGAGTTCTTCAACCCCGCCGGCTCGGTGAAGGACCGCATCGGCCTCTCGATGATCGAGGCGGCCGAGCGCGAGGGCCGCATCAGGCCGGGCGAGACGGTGCTGGTCGAGCCCACAAGCGGCAACACCGGCATCGGCCTGGCCTTCGTGGCCGCCGCGAAGGGCTACAGGCTCATCCTGACCATGCCCGAGACGATGAGCGTCGAGCGCCGCAAGCTGCTGCGCGGCTACGGCGCCGAGCTGGTGCTCACCCCCGGCGCCGAGCGCATGCCGGGCGCGATCCGCAAGGCCGAGGAGATCCTGGCCGACCTGCCCAACGGCTTCATGCCTCAGCAGTTCCAGAACCCCGCCAACCCCGAGGTCCACCGCCAGACCACGGCCGAGGAGTTGTGGAACGACACGGACGGCCAGATTGACATCCTGGTCGGCGGCGTGGGCACGGGCGGCACGCTCACCGGAGTGGGCGAGGTGATCAAGGCGCGCAAGCCGGCGTTCAAGATCGTCGCCGTCGAGCCCGAGGGCTCGCAGGTCCTCGCCGGCGGCCAGCCCGGCCCCCACAAGATCCAGGGCATCGGCGCGGGCTTCGTGCCCGAGGTGCTCAACACCGGCGTGATTGACGAGATCGTCGCCGTCGCCGACGACGCCGCCTTCGCCATGGCCCGCCGCCTGGCCCGCGAGGAGGGGCTGATGGTCGGTATCTCGAGCGGCGCCGCCGCCGTGGCCGCCCTGCGTGTCGCCGCCCGCCCCGAGAACGCCGGCAAGCTGATCGTCTTCGTCGCCCCCAGCAACGGCGAGCGCTACCTCAGCACCCCGCTCTACAGCGAAGAGTAGGGCCAACGGTCGGCTTAGACCCCCTCGTCTCACCTGGGCGAGGGGGTTTTTTGTGCCCCATTTAACGTTTCTTAGAGTATTGTTCATATTACTGTCATATTATCCAGTGCTAGCGCTGCTACTATTGAGGCAGCCACGGTTGCGGCGCGGGTGTAGACCCGCGCCGCAATGGTTTTTACAACCAACTACTACATATCGCGGTACCACGGCGCGTCAATACTGGCCTCATCAGGGGGGGACGATGGGCAAGCTGACGAGAGGGCGGGCGCGACGCCTGCTGTCCGTGCTCCTGGCGATGCTCCTGCTCGCCGCGGCCATGCCGCAGCCCGGTGCGGCCCTGGCCGCCGACGTGAGCATCCCCTGCACCGGCGGGGTGGGCGACGTGGCCGCCCTGGTCGCCGCGATCGCCGCCGCCAACGGCAACGGCCAGAGCGACACGATCCGGCTCGGCGGCACGCCCGCGCAGCCCTGCACCTACACCCTGACGGCGCCCCACAACACCACGGGCGGCGCCAACGGCCTGCCCACGATCCGCGCCGACAAGGGCCACCGCCTCACCATCGTTGGCAACGGGGCGACGATCAGGCGCGCCCCCGAGGCCCGGCCCTTCCGGCTGCTCTACGTCGAGGGCGGCGCCCTCACCCTGCGCGACCTGACCCTGGCCGGCGGCGTGGCGGTTGGCGGCAGCGGCGAGGGTAGCGGCGCCGGCCGCACCGGGGGCTTCGGGGGCGCGATCTTCAACGCCGGCCAGCTCGCCCTCGAGGGCGTCACGGTCACGGCCAGCGAGGCCAGGGGCGGCGACGGGGCCAGCCGAGCCGCGCGCGACAGCGGGGGCGGGGGCGGGGGCGGAGCGGGGCTCGGCGGCGCGATCTTCAACGCCGCGACCGGCAGCCTCACCCTCGTCAACAGCACGCTCTCG
>DAOLDO010001110.1:0-2222 GCA_035327325.1 Chloroflexaceae bacterium
AGCGAGCGACTCACACCTCACACAATGGCTCTGCCGAAGCAAAGCGACTCACTAGTTTCCCCACGCCCCTCCACAAGCCGAGGCCGGATGGGGCGCTGAGGAGTCCGAAACTCCCCGGCGCCCCCGCGAGACCGCCGGAGACAGGCATGACCGACACAATGATCGAAGCGAGGGGCCTCTCGCGCTACTTCGGGGGGCTGCGGGCGGTGGACGGGGTGGACCTGCGGGTCAGGGCCGGCAGCGTGCATGCGATCATCGGCCCGAACGGCGCGGGCAAGACCACCCTGTTCAACCTGCTGAGCGGCTACCTGAAGCCGACGGCGGGCCAGGTGCTGCTGCGGGGCCGCGACACGACGGGCGTGCCGCTCCACCAGATGTCCCGCCTCGGCGTTGGGCGCTCGTTCCAGATCACCAACGTCTTCCCGAGCCTCACGGTGCTCGAGAACGTGCGCCTGGCGGCCCAGGCCCGGGGCCGCGACAGCCTGAAGCTGTGGCGGCGGGCGGCCAGCCTGGGGGACTACCTGGCCCGCGCCCGCCGCGCCCTGGCCCAGGTGGGCCTCGCCGAGCGCGAGGGCGACCTGGCGGCCACGCTGCCTCACGGCGACAAGCGCCGCCTCGAGCTGGCCATCCTGCTGGCCGGCGACAGCGAGCTGCTGCTGCTCGACGAGCCCACCGCCGGTATGGCCACCGAGCAGGTTCCCCTGCTGCTCGACGTGCTGCGCAAGGTCATGGCCGAGGGCGGCAAGACCATTCTGATCGTCGAACACAACATGGGCGTGGTCATGAGCATGTCCGACACGGTCACCGTGATGCACCAGGGCCGCGTGCTGGCCGAGGGCGCGCCGGCCGCCATCGCGGCCAACCCCGAGGTGCAGCGGGCCTACCTGGGGGAGAGCTACAGCCATGACGCCCATGCTTAGCGTGCAGGGCATCCACACCTTTATCGGGCAGCACCACATCCTCGAGGGGGTCAGCCTGGAGGTGCCGCGAGGCAGCATCATCGCCCTGCTCGGGCGCAATGGCGCCGGCAAGACCACCACGCTGCGCTCGATCATGGGGCTCAACCCGCCTCGCGAGGGCGCGGTGCTGCTCGACGGCGCGCCGATCCACGGGCGCCCGGCCTACGAGATCGCCCAGCTCGGCGTGGGCTACGTGCCCGAGCACCGGGCGATCTTCCGCGACCTGAGCGTCGAGGAGAATCTGCGCCTGGCCGAGCGGCGCCGAGGCGACCTGGCCCGCCGCGGCGACCTGGTCTTCGAGCTGTTCCCCGACCTCAAGCGGCTGATCAAGCACCCCGGCGGCAAGCTCTCGGGCGGCCAGCAGCAGATGCTCGCCATCGCCCGGGCCCTCATCCCCGACAACAGGCTCATCCTGGTGGACGAGCCGAGCGAGGGCCTGGCCCCGATCATCGTCGAGCAGATCGTCGCCGCCCTGCGCCTGCTCGCGCAGGACACGACCGTGCTGCTGGTCGAGCAGAACTTCCACATGGCCGCCCAGCTGGCCGACCGCTACTACATCCTCGACGACGGGCGCACGGCCCACGCCGGCCTCATGGCCGACCTGGTCAAGGACCAGGCCCTGATCACCAAGTACCTGGGGGCCGCCTGATGAGCGACTTTGTGCAGAAGAACCGCCCGGCCCTGATCGGGCTGGCCCTGACCGTCGCCGTGGTGGCCTGGGCGGCGCTCCAGTACGAGCCGCGGGTCGCGGCGAGCATCCTGCTCTCGGGGCTGACCCTGGGCGCGCTGTACTTTTTGGTCACCGCGGGGCTCTCGCTGATCTTCGGGCTGATGGACGTGCTGAACTTCGCCCACGGCACGCTGTTCATGGCCGGGGCCTACATGGGCTACACGCTCTACGCCAACCCGCGCCTGCTGCTCAACACGCTGCCGCTGATCCTGGCCTTCGTGGGCGCCGCCCAGGCCGCCGGGGTGATCGCGGCCCGCCGCGGCCTCAGGCAGCCGGCGGGGCGGGCGGGCCAGGCCCTGCTCTGGGGCCTCTGGGCCGCCGCCGTGGCCCTGCTGCTGGTCGGCGTGGCCGGGTTCGACCTGGCGCCCCTGGCGACGAGCGCGATCAGCGCGGGCGGGCAGGTGCCCACCGAGCAGGCCCAGGAGCCCCTGGGGCGCGCCCTGGCCCGTCTGGCGGCCCTGGCGGCGGGCGGGGCGGCGGCGGGCGCGGCCCTGGCCCTGCGCCGCGGCGCCCTGCGCCCGCCCGCCTGGGGC
>DAOLDO010001111.1:0-2221 GCA_035327325.1 Chloroflexaceae bacterium
AGAGGGGGCCGGGGGGTGAGGTCGGCAATGCGGCAAGGGCACGTGGAAATGGTATAAGGCGGTACAACCGAATCTGCAAAAGGCGGCCAGCGTTTCAAAACAGGCCGCCTTTCGAATAGGCACCCCGCCGTTCGCGGCGATGAGCCGCCGCACCTTCACGCCGCGGCGCCTGGACCTACGGCCAACCTCCGCCCTGGCCCGCCCCTTGCACGCCGCTACGCAGAGGCAGACTTCGCGCCATGCGCCCCAGCGCCCCGGCGCGCACGTGGCGGAGGGACACCCCCAGGATGACGATGCGACGTGGCCGGCTCAGCTCGCGCTGGACCCGCGAGGGCGGGCAGCTTATGCACACCCGCGTCTCGGCGCGCGAGCCCGCCCAGGGCGGGCTGCCGATCTGGTGCGTGCACGGGCTCAGCGTCTCGAGCCGCTACCTCGTGCCGACGGCGCGGCTGCTGGCGCCCTGGCACCCCGTCTACGCGCCCGACCTGCCCGGCTTCGGCCACAGCCAGGGCCCGACCGCCCCGCTCGACGTGCCCACCCTGGCGGCGGCCCTGGCCCGGCGCATGGACGCGTTCGGCGTCGCCACAGCCGTGCTGCTCGGCAACTCGATGGGCTGCCAGATCATCGCCGACCTCGCGCTGCGCCAGCCGGCGCGGGTGGCCGCCGCCGTGCTGGTCGGCCCGACCATGGACCCCGCCGCCCGCAGCGTGCCCGCCCAGGCCCTGCGCCTGCTGCGCGACGCGCGCCACGAGTCCCTGGCCTCGATCGTCACCCAGGTGGCCGACTACCTGCGCTTCGGGGCGCGGCGCACCCTGGCCACGCTGCGCTACGCCCTCGCCGACCCCTTCGAGGCCAAGCTGCCCGCCCTCGCGGCGCCGACCCTGGTCGTCCGCGGCGAGCGCGACCCGATCGCGCCGCGGCCCTGGTGCGAGGAGGTCACGCGCCTGCTCCCTGATGGACGGCTGCTCGAGCTGCCCGGCGCGCCCCACGCCGCCAACTACGACGCGCCTGAGACACTGGCGTCGGCCGTGCTCGCGTTCCTGGGAGCGCGGGCGACCGCGCCACGGACCCTGGAAGAGGCGAGCCGGCCATGAGCGCGGCGGGGGCACAGCTGGCCCACCACCGCGTGCGCCTCGGGCCGCACACAGTCGGCTACGGGGTCGCGGGCGCGGGCCCGCCGGTCGTGCTGGTCCACGGGCTGTCGGGCTCGACGCGCTGGTGGCGGCGGAACGTGCCCGCCCTGGCGGCGCGGCTGCGGGTCTACGTGGTGGACCTGGTCGGCTTCGGGGCGAGCCGCGGCAGCCGCTTCGCCCTGGCCGAGGCCGCCGGGCTGCTCGCCGCCTGGATGGACGCCGTGGGCCTCGGGCGGGCCGGCCTGGTCGGGCACTCGATGGGCGGCTACGTCGTCGCCGAGCTGGCCGCGGCCCGACCGGAGCTGGTCGCGCGGCTGCTGCTGTTGGACGCGGCCGTCCTGCCGTTCTGCCGCAGCTTCGCGCAGCACGGGCTGGGACTTGCGCGCGAGCTGCTGCAGCTGCCGCCGGCGTTCCTGCCGGTGCTGGTGGGCGACGCCCTCAGGGCCGGCCCGCTGACGGTGTGGGCGGCGGCGCAGGAGGTGATGCGGGCCGACCTCAGCGCGAAGCTGGGCCACATCAGCGCGCCGACCATGGTCATCTGGGGCGCCCGCGACCGCGTGGTGCCCCTGGCGCTGGGGCGCGCCCTGGCCGACGCCCTGCCGCGGAGCGAGCTGGCGGTGATTGAGGGGGCAGGTCACAACGCGATGTGGGACCGGCCGGACGCCTTCAACCGGCTCGCGCTGCGCTTTCTGGCGGGGGCGCCGCGACGCGACCTTTCCCCCTGACGCGGCGGGCACACGGGGGGCATTGGGCGACCCGGCGGGGGGCGACCAGGGGCGACCACGTTGGGTCGCCCCTACGGCGGCGGGGCGGCGGCCACGTGGGCCGGGGCGACGACGCGGGGGGCGACCACGCGGGGGGGCGACCACGGGGGGGGGGCGACCACGCGGGGGGGCGACCACGTGGGGCGGGGCGACCACGTTGGGTCGCCCCTACGGCGGGATGTACACCCCCACGCGACAGGCGACCACGGGCGGCCCGGCGGCGGGCGACCGCACGGGATGGCGCCCACGGGGCGATGGGGGGCGACCACGGGCGGCCCGGCGGGGGACGACCGCGCGGGAATGCGCCCACGGGTCGGCGGGGGG
>DAOLDO010001112.1:0-2215 GCA_035327325.1 Chloroflexaceae bacterium
GAGGGCGCTGAGGCGGGTCGGGCGCGGCGCCGCCCGGGCCTGGCTGCGGCGCAGCCCCCCGCCGAGCAGGGGGAAGCCGAGGATGGCCACCACGATCAGCATGCCGGGGAAGAGCATCTCCCAGGGCGGCCGGCTGGAGAGGCGCATGTCGGCCGTGCCCACCAGCTGGCCCAGCTCGGGCAGCCCGGCGACGCGCTCGGCGACGGGGATGAGCTCGCCGCTGGTGATGATCCAGACCCCGCCGCCGATGAAGTAGCCGAGGAAGCCCAGGGAGGCCGTGAGCATCAGGGTGGCGCTGGCCTCGAAGGCGAAGAGCATAGCCACCAGGGGCGCGATGTGGCGGCCGACGTGCCGGATCAGGATCTGGGGGCCGGTGGCGCCCAGGGCACGGGCCGCCGCGACGTAGGGCTGCACGGCGATGCGCTGCGTGGCCGCGCGCACGCTCTGGGCCGTCTCGGCCCAGCCGGTCAGGGCCATGCCGAAGATGAAGGCCGGCAGGCCCGTCTCGATGCCGACGGCGGCGATCGCCGCCAGGGCCACCACCAGCACCGGCACCGTCAGGGCCGCGTCGATCAGGGCGCTCAGGGCCCGCCCCGGCCCCCGCTGCGACCAGCCGGCCACGGCGCCGATCAGCACCCCGAGCAGGAGTCTGACCGCCGCGATCAGGGCCACCAGAATGAGGGTCGGGCGCACGCCCCAGAGCAGCCGGCTCAGCGTGTCGCGGCCGAAGCGGTCGGAGCCGAGGGGGAACTCCCACGACTGGAAGGGCGGGAAGGGCACCCCGCGCACCCGCCCGCCGATCTCGGCCACCAGCGTGCGCGCCAGGGGGTCGTGCGGCGCCACCACGGGGCCGACGATCGCGACCAGACAGAGCAGGCCGACGATGGCGGCCCCGGCGATCAGGGGCAGATTGCGCTGGCGCGCTGGTGTGTCCATAAGCTGGCGAGTCTAGCGGAGTCGGGGGTCGAGGGCGCGGATAGCCAGCCCCGAGGCGAGGTTGACCAGCAGGAAGAGGGCCGCGAAGAGGGCCAGGGCGGCGCCGAGCACCGGCGGGCTCAGGAAGAGGGCGCTCTCGCCGGCCACCGAGCTGTTGCCCGGGATGAGGGCCAGCGCCATCAGGCGGCCCAGCCCCGGCCAGTAGAAGAGCGTCTCGACCACCACCAGCTCGCCCGCGGTCAGGCGCAGCGAGCCCGCGATCGTGCTGACCACGGCGGGCAGGGCGTTGCGCAGCACGTGGCGCCGCGCGATGCGCCGCTCGGCCACCCCGATGCTGCGGGCCGTGACCACGTACTGGCGGCCCAGCTCGGTGACCATCATGCCGGCCGTCATCTGGGCGATCTGCGCTGTTGGGCGCAGCATCAGGGCGACCACCGGCAGCACCAGGTGGCGCCCCCAGCCGTAGCCCTCCAGCGGCAGCAGCAGGGTCTGGCCGGGCATCCAGATCAGCCACATGATCACGAAGGTCACGCCGAGCACGCCGAAGTAGAAGGTCGGCGTCGCCAGGCCGAGGGTGGCCGCCGCCGTCAGCCAGGGCGCGATCCGGGGCGGGTTGTCGCGCACGGCCAGCAGGCCCAGCCCGACCCCGAGGGCCACGCTGAGGACCATGGCGATCGCCAGGAGGCCCAGGCTGTTGAGGGCGGCCGACGCCAGGACCGCGCCCAGGCCCTCGCCCGCCTGGCTCCCCGGCAGGGGGCCGAGGCCGGCGCCCAGGTACGAGGCGTAGCTCGCCAGCAGGGGCTCGCGGGTGAAGGCCGTCGCGTAGAGGGGGTTGCGGGCGGCGTGCAGCGGCGCGACCAGGTGCGCGTAGGCGTAGCCGAAGAAGTGGGCCAGGAGCAGCGCCGGGATGAGCAGGGCGAGCGACCGGAGGGTGTAGCGGAGCACCGTGACTCTCGTCGGGTCTTCGAGGTGGGTACCCCGCTAGTATACGCGCACTGGGCGGGTGCGTCAATGTAAGCGGCGCCTGCCGGCCCGGGCCGGGCGACCACATGGGGGCGCTCGTTGTGCCAGCGAGCCATCGTGTGCCAGCTCTGACCAAGGACCAAGGACCAACGCCGGGCAGCGGCCTGAGCGGTTGGTCTTTGGTCCTTGGTCCTTGGTCGCAACCGGGCAGAGACGTCCAGCAAGCTGCGCTAGCTAGCCGAACATCACGGCGGTGGTGATCGCGAGGATGGTCAGCACGACCAGGATGACCATGTGGTGAGCCGACAGGAAGTTC
>DAOLDO010001113.1:0-2199 GCA_035327325.1 Chloroflexaceae bacterium
CTCATCGCCACCCCCCTTCGCCGTGGCGGCCGTTCTCCGGCGGCTCCTGGTCGAAGCTGTGCTCGGCGAGCAGGCCGGCCCGCTCGATCGCCTCGACCAGCTTCGGGCTCAGGCGCGGCTCCTCGTGGTGGGGCTCGTGGCTCTCCCGGCGGGCCGGCGGCAGGGCGGGCGACCACAGGCTCCACGGCGGCGGCTCGGCCGGGCGCCGCGGGGCGGGCCGGGCGGGCGGGGGCGGCGCGGGGGCCTGGAGCTCGCGCACGGGCGCGAGGCTGACCCCCAGGGCGTCGAGCACCTGCTCCATCGCGATGCCGAGGGCCCGCTCGGGGTGGTTGCCCCCCGCGAAGTGCAGGGCCACGGCCCGCCGCGTGGCCCGCTCGAGCCAGAACGAGCCCGAGTCGCCCGGCCGGCTCACCTCGCCGAAGCGGTCGAGGGGGTCAATGGCCACGACGTGGCGGATCAGCCGCTCGATGCCGGCGTAGCTCAGGAGCTGCACGCCCTCGACGCCGGTGACCAGGCCCGTGGTGACGTCGCTGGCCCGCCCCGACTTGACCACCACCGTGCCGAGGGCCGGCGCGGCCAGGCCCGTCACCGGGCCGACGCCGAGCTGGTCGTTGACCAGGGGCCGCTCGCCGGTCAGCGCGGCCACGGCGGCGTCAATGCCCACGCCCATGGCGTCGCGCAGCACCCTGGCGACCGCGTCGGCGGGGCCGCCGCCGTCGCCGGTGCCGGGCTGGTAGATCGGGATCTCGCGCCGGGGGCGCCAGTCGCCGACCAGGACGTGCCAGTTGCTCAGCATCAGCTCGGCGCCGGTGGCCCGGTCAATCACCCGGCCGCCGAGGGTGCCGTAGCCGTCCACGAAGGGCGTCGAGATGCTGATGCCGCCGCGCATGGGGCTCATGCGGGCGGCCCGGGGCGAGCGGGGGCGGGGCGGCCAGCCCCAGGCCGCGGCCCTGTAGCGGCCCTCGACGATGTCCACCGGGAAGCCGGCGATCTGCTCGATCGCGCTCAGATTGACGCTGGTCGCGCCCCGCGCGATCGCCGCCTCGAGCGAGGCCCTGGTGCGAAACTTCTGCCGCACGTGGCAGCGCAGCGCCAGCTCGGTCGTGAGCGCGCCCCGCTGCTCGCGCAGGCCGAAGTCCACCAGGCCGATGTTCGGGTCGTCGAGCAGCAGGGGCAGGGCCGACCGCACCGCGATCCGCCCGCGGGCCAGTGTGTGTGGGTCAAGCTCCATAGCAGATCCTCCACAATGCAGCGGCGGCGCCGGCCCGGCCCGTCTCGGGCCGGGCCGGCGCCACGTGGTGTCCCTCAGGCGAGCGCTACGGGTAGACCTGGAAGCGGATCGGCTGGTCGAACTGCAGGCCGGGGGCCGGGCTCAGGAACAGGTCGGGGTCAATGTCCACCACGGCGCGGGCGAAGCCGGCGAACTGGGGCGCGTTGACGTGGGGCGGGGTGGCGCCGAGGATGCGGGCCGAGATGTTCATCTCGTAGATGCCGGGCGCGCTGGCGATGAAGCCGTGCACGTTCACGTACACGTACTGGCCGGGCACGAGGTTCAGCCCGCCGTTGACCGCCTGCAGGTTGGCCGGGCCGAGGGTCCAGGTGGTCAGGTTGCCCGTGGCGTACTGGACCTCGTAGGGCAGGGCGAAGTTGGCCAGGATGTCGGCCGCGCTCGTCCCCGGCGCCAGGAAGTGGAAGGGGTTCAGGAAGAGCACGGTGGCGACGAAGGCCGGCTCGCCCATCTTGATCACCTGGTGCGGCAGCAGGGGCCCGCCGAAGGCGATGGGCTGGATCGGGCCGACGGCGAAGAGGTTCCACCAGCCCTCGGGCTCGGCGACCTCCTGCTGGGCTTTGGCCATGGCCTTCTCGAGGGCGGCGTTGGCCTTGGCCTGGATCAGGGCCTGGACCTCCTCGGCCGTCAGCTGGCTGGGGGCGACCTCGGCGCGGGGGGCGGTCTTGACGGCCATCTCGCGGGCGGCGGGGCGGGCGGCGGTAAAGGTCGTCATGGTCGGCTCTCCTTGCGTCTAGCTCCGGCGGCGCTCGCTGCGTCGCCTCAGACGGGCCGCAGCCTACGACCCGCCCCTCACCCGGCGCTCAAAATGGGCTCACACACGGCACAGAGTTCCGCGTCCCAATGCTGATGAGCGGGTGAGCCCTCCGTGGGGGCCTGGTCGCCCAAAGGCCGAGCGCCTGAGCGCGCCC
>DAOLDO010001114.1:0-2183 GCA_035327325.1 Chloroflexaceae bacterium
CAGAAGCACCGGGTGTTCGCGGATGACTTCATCCAGGATATCCCAGACCTCGGGGCGTTCCTTCTCGACCAGCTTCTTGGCCTGCTTCACGGTCGAGGACAGGCCCTTGGCTTCCAGCCGCGAATAAATGAAGGGCTTGAAGAGTTCGAGCGCCATCTTCTTCGGCAGCCCGCACTGGTGCAGCTTCAGTTCCGGCCCGGTCACGATGACCGAACGGCCCGAGTAGTCGACGCGCTTGCCCAGCAGGTTCTGGCGGAAGCGGCCCTGCTTGCCCTTGAGCATGTCGCTCAGGCTCTTCAGGCGGTGCTTGCCCTTGCCCGAGACCGCCCGCCCGCGCCTGCCGTTGTCAATCAGGGCGTCCACGGCCTCCTGCAGCATGCGCTTCTCGTTGCGCACGATGATCTCGGGGGCGTTCAGCTCCATCAGGCGCTTCAGGCGGTTGTTGCGGTTGATCACCCGCCGGTACAGGTCGTTCAGGTCGCTCGTCGCGAAGCGCCCGCCGTCCAGCTGCACCATCGGCCGCAGATCAGGCGGGATCACCGGCAGCACCGTCAGGATCATCCACTCGGGCTTGTTGCCGCTCTTGCGGAAGGCCTCGACCACGCGCAGCCGCTTGGTCGCCTTCTTGCGCCGCTGGCCCTGCGTGGTCTGCACCTCGAGCTGCAGGTCCTCGGCCAGCTTGTCCAGGTTGACCGTGCGCTCGATCAGCTCGCGCACCGCGCCCGCGCCCATGTCCGCCCGGAACACGCCCGGCGCCGTGTCGCGCAGCTGCCGGTACTCCATCTCGCTCAGGATGCGCGTGACCTTCAGCCCCTCCAGCTGGTCGAGCTTCTCCTTCTCCTCGCGCACCATCTGGTCCAGCTCGCGCTGCAGGCGCTCGTGGAGCTTCTCCTGCTCCTGGGTGGCCTCGAACTCCTTGCGCTCGCGCTCGGCGTCGGTCAGCACCTCGGCGTCCGACATGTCGCGCTGACGCCGCGCCTCAAGCGTGTCCAGCTCCTGGTCCACCAGCTCGTCGAGCTGCTCCAGGATGCGCTCGCTGATCACCTCGCCCTCCTCGAGGATCGGGGTGCCGCGGAAGTTTACGTCCTCCTCCGAGCTCTCGCCGGCCAGCTCCTCCAGCCGCTCGCGCAGCTTCTCGGCCTCGGCCGCGATCTCGTCGCGCAGGCGCTTGTAGTCCTCCTCGATGCGCTGCTGCGTGCTGACCTGCGCGCTCTCCATGCCGCCCAGGTCCTGCGTGAGCAGCGTCGAGAGCTCGATGCGCTTCTCCTCGGCCTGCCGCTGCACCTTCTCGCGCTTCTCGGCGTACTCCTGCTGGATCACCTCGCGCGTGTACTGGCGCATGTCCTCCTTCACCTCGACGATTACGTACGAGGCGAAGTACAGCACCCGCTCCAGGTTGCGCGGGCTGATGTCGAGCAGCAGGCCCAGCCGCGAGGGCGTGCCCTTCACGAACCAGATGTGGCTCACCGGCGAGGCCAGGTTGATGTGCCCCATGCGGTCGCGCCGCACCTTCGCCCGCGTGACCTCTACGCCGCACTTATCGCAGACCACACCCTTATAACGCACCCTTTTGTACTTGCCGCAGTAGCACTCCCAATCCTTTGTGGGTCCAAATATTCTTTCGCAGAACAATCCGTCACGCTCAGGCTTCAAGGTTCGGTAGTTAATCGTCTCAGGCTTTGTTACCTCGCCGTGCGACCACGACCGAATATCCTCAGGCGACGCGAGGCTGATGCGGATTGCGTTGAAATCGTTGATCTCGAGCATTGGGTCTTTGCTCCTCTTTATGGGAAAGAGGGCAGGGCCGGAAGGGAGGGCCCCGCCCTCCCCCCGACCCTCCCCGAAGGGGTCTAGAACTCGCCGCGCTCCATGCCCGACAGGTTGATCCCGTCCAGGGCCGCCATATCGCCGTCCACGTCGTCGGTCAGCTCCACGGGCTTCTCGTCCTCGCTGAGCACCTCGACCGAGAGGCCCAGGCTCTGCAGCTCCTTGATCAGCACCTTGAAGCTCTCGGGCACGCCGGCCTCCTGGATCGGCTCGCCCTTGACGATCGCCTCGTAGGTCTTCACGCGGCCGACCACGTCGTCGGACTTGACCGTCAGCATCTCCTGGAGGATGTAGGCCGCGCCGTAGGCCTCGAGCGCCCAGACCTCCATCTCGCCGAAGCGCTGGCCGCCGAACTG
>DAOLDO010001115.1:0-2182 GCA_035327325.1 Chloroflexaceae bacterium
TCAGCTCGAAGAGGGTGTCCTCGGCGCGGGCGTAGGCGCCCTCGCGCTCGTAGAGCTGGAGCAGGGCGGCGCGGGTGCGGGCGGGCAGCCTGTAGGCGCTGAGCAGCTCGAGCAGGTGGTCGCGCGGCGGGGCGTAGGCGGGCAGCTCGTCGCCGGCGATCTGGGCCTCGCTGAGCAGCTGGAGGGCGAGGAGGGCGCGGGGGGCGACGAGCTCGTGGTCGCCCTGGGCCTCGTAGATGGCGGCCTCGGCGTGGAGGATGGCGGCCACGTAGGCGGCGAGCTCGCGCCAGCTGTCGTCGCGGTCGGCGAAGCGAATCAGGGCGAGGAGCTCGCGCTCGCTGCGGCCGGCGGCCTGGCCCGAGCCGATGCCCAGGGCGTTGCGCATGGCCTCGTCGGTGGCGATCAGGGCCAGGGGGTAGTGGCCCTGGCGGCGCAGGCCGGCGATGTAGAGGACGATCTGCCCGAAGTGGCGGACCATGCGCATGATGTAATCGTCGCGGTACATAGTGACACCCTACCCCGGATAGGGCAGGGTGTCAATGAGGCCGGCCGCGGGCCCCGCGGGGTGAGTTGCGGCCCCCGGGCCGGGCAATCACGTGGGGTCGCCCGTACCTGCTGCGCTCGGGCGTAAGGGCGGCCCAGCGTAGCCGCCCCGCCGCGCCCAACCCGGCGACGTGGCTCGGCGGGAGCGCTAAGGGCGGCGGGGGCGCCGGCGGACGTGCCAGCGCCAGACGGCGTTGCGGTGCTGCTGCGGCCGCAGCAGCGAGGGCTCGGCGGAGACGGGCAGGGGACGTGCATCGCCGACCGCCCGCTCCAGGAGCGCGCCGTCGCCGGCGGGCGCCTCGGGGCGGCGCGGGGCCACGCGTTTGACGCTCTCATCCTGGTAGTCCAGCATGACGCTCCCTTTCACAAATAATTGCTCAGGCACACCTGCTTAAACGCGCCCCGGCACTGAGTCGATACAGACCTGAAAAAAGTGTTATCAAGTGGCCGGGCGGGGGCACGGCGGCGCGGAAAGTGTTGTATGATTACGGCTCCGACGCGTAGCTCTGAGGAGGTTTGGCAGATGGTCCCCCAGTTCAACGGGAAGGTGGCCCTGGTCACCGGCGGGGGCTCGGGCATCGGGCGGGCCACGGCCGTGGCCTTCGCGCGGCACGGCGCCAAGGTGGTGGTGGTTGACGTGGACGAGGCGGCGGGCGAGGAGACGACCGCCCTGGCGCGGGCCGAGAACACGGACGCGATCTTCGTGCGGGCGGACGTCTCGCAGCGGGCCGATGTGGAGGCCATGGTGCGGGCGGCGGTGGACCAGTACGGCCGGCTCGATATCGCCCACAACAACGCGGGGATCGCGGGCACCCAGGCGCCCCTGGCCGACTACCCCGAGGAGGTCTGGGACCAGGTGATCGCGATCAACCTCAAGGGCGTCTGGCTGTGCATGAAGTACGAGCTGCAGTACATGCTCCAGCACGGGGGCGGGGCGATCGTCAACACCTCGTCGGCGGCGGCGGGCCTGAAGGGCTCGCGCAACGTCTCGGCCTACGTGGCGAGCAAGCACGGCATCGTGGGGCTGACCAGGGCGGCCGCCCTGGAGTACGCGCGCAGCAAGGTGCGGATCAACGCCGTCTGCCCGGGGACGATCCACACGGCGATGATTGACCGCTTCGCCGGCGGCGATGAGCGGGTGCTCGACCAGTTCGCCGAGGGCGAGCCCGTGGGCCGGCTGGGCACCCCCGAGGACGTGGCGGAGGCGGTGCTCTGGCTGTGCTCGGACGGGGCCGGCTTCGTGACGGGGGCGACCCTGGCGGTGGACGGCGGGCGGATCGCGTAGCGGCGGGCCGGAGGGCGCGCTGGGCCGGAGGGCGGGCGCGCTGGGCCCGGGGGCGGCCACGCTGGGCCGCCCCAACAGCGGGCCGCCCCAACAGCGGGCCGCCCCAACAGCGGGCGGGCTATGAATAGCTACGAGGAGATCTACGCGGTGGTGCGGCGCATCCCGCGTGGGCGGGTGAGCAGCTACGGGCGCGTCGCGGTGATGGCCGGGCGGCCCGGGGCTGCTCGCCTCGTGGGCTACGCGCTGCACGCGCTCCGACTGGGATCCGGTGACGCCGTGCCGTGGTGGCGCGTCGTGAGCCACAACGGCTTTATCTCAAATAAGTACGAGGCCGCGCTCCAGCGCGAGCGGCTC
>DAOLDO010001116.1:0-2175 GCA_035327325.1 Chloroflexaceae bacterium
CGCCCCCGCGGCGCCACCCCGCCGCGGCTCGCGGCCCCCGCCGCGGCCCTGGCCCCGGCATACATCGCGCCGGATCTGATGGCGACGCCCGCCCCGCCTCCCGCTGTCACACCCGCCGAGCAGGCGCCCCGCCCGGCCCCGCCCAAGCAGACGCCCCGAGCCGTCCAGCCGTCGCCCGCCCCGCTCCCCCGGCTAGGTGCGCGGCTCGCCGAGGCCCGCCGCCAGCGCGGGCTCAGCCTCCACGACGCGGGGCGGGCCAGCGGCGTGCGCTGGGAGTTCCTCCAGGCGATCGAGCAGGAGGAGTTCAGCTACGTGCCCCGCGCCGATCTGCGCCAGGCCCTGCGCGCCTACAGCGCCCTGCTCGAGGTTGACATCACGCCCTACGCGGCCCGCGCCGCCCGCCGCGCCAGGCCCGCCCCCCTGCCCCTGACCGTCGGCATGGTGGCCCTGCTCGCCATCGCCATCGTCCTCGTCGCGATGGTGATGTAGCCGCCGCCTGCCCCCAAGTGCTCGCGCTGCCGTGGGGCGCCGTGGCCCGCGCCGCGCCCCTCGCGCCGGCCCGCGGGCTCGGGCTCTGAAGCCCCTGTGGTATACTGGGGCTCCCGTGGCATGCAGGGCCTGTAGGAGATGCTTATGTCCGCGAGCGTGATCGAGCACCTGCGACGAGTGGAGGTCTTCAGCGGCCTCAGCGACGAGGAGCTGCTCCAGGTCGCCACCGTCTGCAAGCCCCGGCGCCTCGCGGCGGGCCAGATCGTCTTCGAGGAGGGCGCGGACGGCGACGAGCTGATGATCATCCTCGAGGGCTGCGTGCGGGTGTCAATCACGACCCGCCTCCCCCAGGGGACGGTGACGACCAGCACGATCAATATGCTCTACAAGGGCCAGAGCTTCGGCGAGATGGTCCTGCTCGGCGGGGCCACCCGCTCGGCCACCGTCACCTGCGTGGACCCGTGCACGCTGCTGGTTATCCGCGAGCGCGACTTCGCCGCCGTCTGCGAGCGCAGCCCGCGCATCGGCTACCGCGTGATGCGCAACATGGCCTCCGACCTGGCCTACAAGCTGCGCTCCTCCAACCTGCTGCTGCGCGGCAATATCCGCTGGCAGCAGGGCGAGCTCGGCGGCAAGCGCCCCGCCCCGTAGCGACGAGGAGGGGCCGGCGCCGTGCAGCAGATCCTGATCGTCGAGGACGAGCACACGATCGTGGCCGCCGTGCGCGAGCGCCTCGAGGGCGAGGGCTTCGCCGTGCGGGCCGCCGCGAGCGGCGAGGCCGCCCTGGCCGCCATCGCCGAGGCCCCCCCCGACCTGCTGCTGATTGACGTGGGCCTGCCCGGCATAGACGGCTTCGAGCTGCTGCGCCGCGTGCGCGCCCGCGGCCTCGACGCCCCCGTGATCGTGCTCACCGCCCGCGGCGACGAGATCGACCGCGTGGTCGGCCTCGAGCTTGGCGCCGACGACTACGTGGTCAAGCCCTTCTCGGTGCGCGAGCTGGCCGCCCGCGCCCGGGCCCTGCTCCGCCGCGCCGCCGAGGTGGCCGCCCTGCGCGCCCAGGTGGCCGCCCAGGCCCCGCCCCCGCCCGCCGCGACCGGCCTCAGCGTTGACCCCGCCCGCCGCCGCGCCACCCTCGACGGCGTCCCCCTCGAGCTGCGCCCCCGCGAGTTCGAGCTCCTCGCCCTCCTCGCCCGCCACCCCGGCCAGGTCTTCACCCGCGAGGCCCTGCTGCGCCAGGTCTGGGGCCAGGAGGGCTTCGTGGACGCCCGCACCGTTGACGTCCACATCAGGCGGCTGCGGGCCCGCCTCGCCGCCGTTGACCCCGCCGCCGCCGAGCGCATCCAGACCGAGTGGGGCGTCGGCTACCGTCTCGCCGAGGTCTGAAGGAGGGCGCCGGCATGCTGCTGATCGTCACCCCGAACCCCGCCCTCGACCGGACCATGATCTTCCGCGGGCTGCGCGTCGGGGCCATCCACCGCACCGACCAGGTGCTCGTCGCCGCCGGCGGCAAGGGCCTCAACGTCGCCAGGGCCGCCCGCGCCCTCGGCCAGAGCGCCCTCGTCTGCGGGCCCCTCGGCGGGCACACCGGCGAGCACGTGGCCCACCTCGCCGCCGAGGAGGGCCTGCTCTGCGGCTGGACGAGCCACGGCAACGGCGAGACCCGGACGTGCGTGCTGCTAGTGGACG
>DAOLDO010001117.1:0-2166 GCA_035327325.1 Chloroflexaceae bacterium
GGGGGGGGATGGGCCGGGGGTGGGGGCCCTGGGGGGGGGGGCGGGCGCCCGCCAGCTGCCCCCCGCCGATGAAGCGCTCGTAGCCGCGGACGGCGCGCACGGCGAGGCGGCCCTCGCCCTCGAGGAGCATGACGCAGGCGCTGTCGTAGGGCACCAGCCGCTCGAGGTGGGCGAGCAGGGCCGCCAGCACCTCGCCGGCGTCGAGGCTGCGGGTGAGGGCCAGGTGCGCCGAGTGGAGCACCTCGGCCACGTGGCGGGCCTGCCGCTCGGCGTCCAGGGCCTGGCTCAGGGCCTCCTCGGTGCGGCGGCGGGCGGTGACGTCGCGGGCGACGCCCGCGATGGCGCGGGGGCGACCGGCCGCGTCGCGCAGCACCCAGCTGCGCAGCTCACTCCAGACGACCCCGCCGTCCTCGCGCAGCCAGCGCAGCACCAGAGGTGCCGGCCCGGCGTCGCCCGCCAGCAGCCCCTGGAGCAGCATGCTGTCGCTCGGGTGGACGATGCGCGACCACAGCTCGGGGTCGGCGAAGTGCTCTGCGGGGCTGCGGCCGGTGATCGCCGCCGCCGCGGGGCTGACGTAGACGAAGCCGCCGCCCGCGCCGAGCCGCAGGTGGAAGAACATGTCGGGCGCGCGCTCGGCGAAGACGCGCAGGCTCAACTCGCCGGCTTCCGCCGGGGCCCGGGGCTCGCGCGGTGGCCCGCTCACGTCCATCCCTAGCCCTTTCGCTCAATGTCGTCGCCTTACCCAGTATACGCGGTCGGTGGATAGGAGTAAACAAACGGTAACAGCGCTGGCCGGAGCTAGGCTTGAGCGGGGCGTGGGCACAGGACGTGCAGCCCGGGGAGGGCGGGCCTGCGCTCACCGTGGGCCGGGCCGAGGCCGCCGACGCCGCCTTGCCCGCGGGGGCTACGAGCTGGTACGCTTCGGCCAGTGTAGCCGTCTGACCGCGGTGCAAGGCTTCGTGACGAGTCAGTTTACCCCTGAGCAAAGGAGCTGCCTATGCAAGCCCGAACGCTGATCGCCCTCGCGCTCGCCGCCCTGCTTGGCGCGGGCCTGCTCGCGCCCGCCCCCGCCCGGGCTCAGGGCCTCACCTTCCCCGAGACCGGCTACTCCGTCAGCGGGCGCTTCCTCGAGTACTGGCAGCAGAACGGTGGGCTGCCGGTCTTCGGCTACCCCCTCACCGCCGAGCGCCAGGAGGAGGGCCGCACTGTGCAGTACTTCGAGCGGGCCCGCTTCGAGCTGCACCCCGATAACCAGCGCCCGTACGACGTGCTGCTCGGCCTCCTCGGCGTCCGCGCCCTCGAGCGACAGGGCATCAACTGGATGGATCAGCCGACCTCCGACGGACCCCGGACGGGCTGCCAGTACTTCCCCGAGACCCGCCAGAATGTCTGCAACCAGCAGACCGGGGCCGGCTTCCTCAACTACTGGCGCGCCAACGGGCTGGAGTTCGACGGGCGCCCGGGCACGAGCTACGCCGAGAGCCTGGCCCTGTTCGGCTACCCGATCACGACGGCCTACGAGGACATTGGGGAGGATGGGCGGACCTACCAGGTGCAGTGGTTCGAGCGCGCCCGTTTCGAGTGGCACCCCGACAACCCGCAGCAGTACCGCGTGCTGCTGGGCCGGCTTGGCGCCGCGCTGCTCGCGGAGCAGGGCGGACAGCCGCCCACGGTCAGCGAGGTGCAGCTCGCCCTGATCGCGCTAGGCGATGCTGGGCAGTCGGGCGAGCGCATCGGCTGCGACGACAGCGTGGTGCTGGTGACCGTGCCAGTCGAGCCGACCCCCGCGCCGCTCACGGCCGCGATCCGGCAGCTGCTCGCCATCGAAGACCAGTACTACGGCCAGTCCGGCCTCTACAACGCCCTGTACAACTCCGACCTGCGCCTGGACCGCGCGGTGATCGAGCAGGGCCGGGCGACGCTCGAGCTTTCCGGCGAGCTGCGCCTCGGCGGCGTGTGCGACGACCCGCGGGTCGAGGCCCAGATCACGCGGACCGCCCTCCAGTTCGCGACGGTAGACGCCGTGACGGTGACCCTCAACGGCCGCCCGCTGGACGAGGTACTCTCCGCCCGCTAATGCGCTTTGGCATGGCTCATTGGCGCTTTCCAAGCTGGCGCCGCCGCAGACCTCACCCCCCGGCCCCCTTGCCGCCTCAGCCCGCGACC
>DAOLDO010001118.1:0-2165 GCA_035327325.1 Chloroflexaceae bacterium
TGATCGTGTAGCGCAGCCCCTGCTTCGTCTCGTGGAAGCCGGGCCCCAGCTCCAGGGCCGCCCACCCGTACGCCGCCGCCACCGCGCTGTCCAGCTCCACGTGCAGCCGCCGCAGCTCCCCGATGTCCGTCGAGCGCTCGTCGGGGCTGTGGAAGCGGTTGTAGGTCTTCGTCAGGCCCTCCTGGCGGGCGAGCATGACTGTTTGCCGATGGGCGTGGTAGCGCTCGCCGGTGGTGGTTAAGGGGTCAGGGGTCAGGGTTCGGGGTTCAGGTTGTCGCCTCCCGGGGAAGGGGAAGGTCTCGAAGCAGTCCGAGGGGGTGTAGCGCATCCGTGTTTCGAGTGTCGAGCCCTGCGCCCGCGCCCACTCTTCGTGGAGTGTACTCTGCACTAAAGAAAACATCCTGGCTTGATTAGAAGCAACAACACCAAGTGCATGAGAGAAAATCTGGCTTATCGGCTGCCAACTTGTAATCATGTACTTTGATACCAGAGGTACTGCCAATACCCGCTCCATCCCCGCGATCGTTGCGTAGAGTTCTGGCCGGGGACGTAAGAAACGCCACCAGATCTCGCGCCCGCCCTTGTCATTCTGCTTCTCCCGCTCGGGCTTGACCTTTTCCCTGACGATCTGCATCAGGTCGGGGTAGGTTTCCGCCTGCTCGAGGGGCCAATCGTGGAAATTGATCACCCAGCGGGAGGGGGACTGGTCGGGGCGGCTATTGAGGTCCTCGCCGTTGAGGTAGGGGAAGAGGGCCTCGCGGTTGCGGGGGTCTCTGGCGATCAGGGCCTGGGCCTCGTCGGGGGTGAGCACGAAGCCCATGCCGAGGACGATGGAGCCCTGGAAGGACTTGCCCTCGTTGGCCTTGAGGCGGAAGGGGGTGCCTTCGGCGGCGCCGGGGGCGGCGAGGAAGGGGGTGATGCCTCGGGCGGGCCGCTCGTCCAGGGCATACGCGCCCCGCCACTCCCCGCGGCGCAAGTAGACGTGGGCCACCTCGACGCCGGCCTGGCCGGGCCAGGGGCGGCTGGGCACGGCGCGGGGGATAGCGAAGCCGGCGGCGGCGAGCTGGTCGAGCCCGACCTCGCGGGTGTCGCCCTGGGCGATCGTGTTCGTGGCGAGGAGCCCGGCCATCCCGGCGGGGCGCAGGGCCTCGCCGACCCGCAGGAAGAAGTAGGCGCACAGGTCGGCCGAGCCGCGCCTACCGCCGGCAAGGGTCTCCACCAGATAGTCGCGGTAGGGCACTCCCAGCGCCCCAGTAATCCGCTGGCCTCCCTGGAACGGGGGATTACCGACCACAGCGGCAAAGCCGGGCAGCACCTCGCGCAAAGCCGCTAAGGCGCCAAGATCGCTACCATCCTGATCGCGACTTTGCGGCTCTGCGGCTTGGCGCGAGCTGTCCGCAATAAACACCTCGGGGTACTCCAGCGGCCAGTGGAACGGCCTGCGCCCCTCCAGATAACGCTCAGCCTCGGCGCGCAGATCGGCGAAGGCGGCACGGTTGGCGGCATCGGTCTGCCCGCCGACGGCGAGCCTCCCGGCACGGGTATCCTCGGCGGCGCTAAGCAGCAGCGAGTAGCGCGCGAGCCAATCCCTGCGTAGGGTCTCGCGCACACTCTTATCGGGCACGAGCTCGGCGGCGACCAGGAGATCAGCGCCAAGGCGTGCGAGCCCTAGGGCTGACTCGGCGGTGCTCAGCCAGCCGGCCTTAAGCTCGGCATCACCAGCCTTGTGCACAGGGGTAGCGGCGATGCGCCGTCGTTCGGCCAGCGCCACCGCCAGGGCCTGCTCGACCTGTGGGCGGATCAGGCTGTACTGCACGGAGTGCTCTGAGTCGCGGCTTTGCGGCTTTGCGGCTTTGCGCGACGCCTTCAGCGACCAGCCCAGTAACTGCTCCGTATCGCTGATGCCCAGCAGCGAGTCGCCGCAGCGCAGGGCGTGGTCGAGGAAGGAGAAGGGCCGCCCCTTGGCCAGGGTGATCAGCCAGAGCGAGAGCTTGGCCATCTCCACGGCCAGGGAGTTCTTGTCCACGCCGTAGAGGCAGCGGTCGGCGACGAGGCGGCGGGCGAAGACGAGGCGCTCGGCAGGGTCGGCGGGGATAGCCTCGTCAGGGGTAGGAGCTGGGGAGCCATCCGGCGTGCTCAAGAATTCGCGCAAAGGCGCCCAGACG
>DAOLDO010001119.1:0-2164 GCA_035327325.1 Chloroflexaceae bacterium
CCCGAGCCGCTCCCTCCGCCGGTCGCTCGGGTGCCCTTTGCCGTCACGGTCACGATCGCTGCCTCTGACCGACCGCCGAGCAGCGGCGGGGCCTTCGGCGTGGCAACACCGACACCGGATCTCAGCCGGCCCATTGCCCGCGTTCGCGTTCAGCTTGTCAACGTCTTCGGCGACCTGCTCGCTGAGGGCTTCACGAGTGACCGGGGAGCCGTCACGCTGAACCACGACGTGCGCCCAGGAGACACGCTGCTCACCCGCGTGCCGGCGTGGGGTATGGAGATCCCGCTCGCCGCCGACCAGACGCGCCTCGACATCACTATTCCGGAGGCCACACCGTGACGACGATCGACCAGCGCGAGGAGACACGCTACCGCCAGGACGTGCTCCTCTCTTACCGTACCTGGCTCTCCTATCTGGAGGCGCAGCAGATTATCCTGGCCGCGTCGGGCCAGGTCGAGGCCGGGATTGATCCCTTCGAGGGCGCGAGCGCCGCGCAGGAGCGGGCGGAGGCAGCCAGGCAGCGGCTCGCCGCGCTGCCGGCCGAGAAGCGCGAGCTGTTCGATGCGATTTATGAGCAGGATCGCCAGCGCATCCAGCGCGAGCTCGACGCCAAGGCGCCGGTACGTGGCGGCACCGTCAAGCGCGTCGACCCGGACGAGGTCGCCCGACGTGCCTTGACCCATCTGCTGGAGGAGGCCCGCGGCTTCCATCGCACAGACCGACGGGGCCTCGTGCCCCGCGGTAAGGCCGACGCCGTGAAGTGGCTGGCCATCGACCTCGCCGACGTCGGGGCACGCCCGCCGGCCAAGGCCGACTATGAACTCGCGGCCGGGCGCCAGCAACGGCGCCGCAGCCTAATCACCCAGGCGGTCATGGCCGGCCTAGCCCTGCTGGGCATCCTGGCGTTTGCCGTGCTGCCGGGCCGGCTCAGCCGGACGCACGCACCGGCAGGCGCTCCGGTCGCAAACGGCGCGCAGCTCAGTCTTTGGGCAATCGCCACTGTGGCACCAGGCGACGGAAGCTGGAGCCTGCCCGTGCAGCGTGCTGAGATGCGCTGGCCCGCTGCTTGTGCGGACGAGGCGGCCACCGACGCCTGCTGGCTCAGTACCGGCTTCCGCCCGCTGGAGCTCTGCCTGCCTGCCGGGCGGATGGTTGACCTCACCAGCCTACGTCTGTCCGCAGCGAACGGCCACCCTGATCGGGTGTTTGCCATCAGCACCGAGGCGGCCAGCTCGCCGGATCTCGTCGTTCGGCCCTGCTCCGCCGCCGATGCGGATGTGCCGTCCTTGTTCGGATCGCTGCGCGCCGTCGAGCCGCCTCCGGAGTTGGTGCCAGGTACCGCAGCTCCCAGCGGCTTCACCGTCACGGCGATCGCGGTGCGCGGGCAGAGCGAGGACGCCACCATCCCTGAGGGCACACTCACGCTCTCGGTGCTCATCGAGGACAGCGAGACGGCCCGCGATTGGATCGCTCTCGACCCCACGCTGCTGCTCGCCGACGGTGCAGAGAAGCTGCCCAAAAACATGACCCGCGACGGCACCTCGCTGCAGTTCGACTACTCGATAGACGAGCAGATTGAGCCCTTTGCGGTGCGCTGGCAGGTGGTGGAGGCGGACCAGGTCGTCCGCTATCGCGCCACCCTGGAGCCCCCGCCTTCTCGCGACGCCGTGCTGCGCACGCGCTTGCGGGTCGAGAACGTCACCGCTACTGCGTCCCAGCAGACCATGGCGGTGACGCTCATCCTCCACAACACGGCCACGACGCCGCTTGCGGTGGAGGCGGCGGATCTTGGCTTTCAGACCACTGCTGCCCGTCGGGACGTGGCTGCCCCCACGCTGAGGCAGCCCCTCGTCCCCGACGAACGGCGCACCGTCATGCTGGAGCTCCCGCTGGAGAGCGGCGTGCTCACCATCGGCCCCTTCCGCTACGAGCTCGCGGTGGGGAGGTGACGTCGGCCCACGCTGGTTGGCCACCAGCTCTAACTCCTGCTCGCCCTGCCGACTTCGGCCCTCGATCTGCGCTCACTAGCACAAGGAGGCTCGTGTGGAGCCAATCATTCAGCTGTTCACCGAGTGGCAGGCCCAGATGCTCATCCTCGGCCCGGTCGTGGCCGGCTTCGGGGTCGCCGTCTGGTTCATCATGAACGCCCTCTCCGGGATCATGC
>DAOLDO010001120.1:0-2158 GCA_035327325.1 Chloroflexaceae bacterium
CCGGCAGCTCCTCGACGCGGGCGACCGAACCCAGGCCATGGAGCTCCTCTTCGGCACGCGCGGCCGGCGCCACCAGCGCGTGCGGCCCCTCGTCGAGGCCGCGGCTGCGAGCGTAGCGCCAACTGCAGCCGAGGCGCGGCTCATTCCGGTGAGCAATGGGGACGGTGGCCACGTGGAGCTGTGAGCGCTTGCCTGCCCTCACTGCTCGCCCGCAGGCGGCCACCAGCCCGCCTCGACCCAGAACTGCCTCGTGACGAGGATAAACTCGTTGTTGAGGCGTAGCGCTACGACGGCTGCCCGGCCCGTGGGGGTGAGGCCAAGAATATGCGTGCCGCTCGTCGACCAGGCGAAATGTTCGGCCCAGCGCTGAGTGCGCGGGTTGAAGAGTGTGACGCTCTCGCCTGTCTCCGGGTCAATGCCGTCGATGCGGTCGCCTTTGAAGTCGTTGCAGCGCGTGCAGGCGAGCCAGAGATTAGCGCGCTCGGTTGGACCGCCCAGTGCCTCGGGGTGGAGGTGATCGAACTCCAACGGCATGCCGATATACGCTTCCGGCGTGTGGCAGTAGCCGCAACGACCACCAGAGTCCGCGCGTACCTGACGCCGCAACTCAACAGGGATGTAGGCCGGGGCCACAACTAAACCGGGAGGTCAGAAGGGGCCGGCACAGGTTGGCCACGCCACTTGAGCAGCACCGCGGCGTAGGCCTTGCGCAACATCAGCAGGTCGGCGTACTCGGTGAGTTCACCGAGCCGCTGCGCCTCTTCGAAGGTGATCACACCGGCGCGGCGCCGCTCGCGCAGCTCGTCGAACTGCTCAACGTCACCGGCGCCCATGCGCTCGCGCACGACCTGCTGAAGCTCCTGATCTGACAGCTTTTCTAGCTGGAGTAAGGCGGCTTGCATCGTCGCCGGGAGGTCGTCGGGGAGCGGGGGCAGGCCGGCGCTGAGCGTCTGCTCAAGGAGGCTCTCCACCGGGCGATTGGTGAGCGTGGCCAGGCGTTCCAGCCGGCGGTAGAG
Source organism: Chloroflexaceae bacterium (assembly GCA_035327325.1). Taxonomy (GTDB): domain Bacteria; phylum Chloroflexota; class Chloroflexia; order Chloroflexales; family Chloroflexaceae; genus CAIWXH01. The sequence goes on from DAOLDO010001120.1 coordinate 1,017, forward strand.
CAGTTCAGGTACCTGCACCGCAACAGTGTTCGTGGCCATGCGCCCTCCCTCTGTTTTCTCTGCAACCGGTCCGGTAATGGCTTTGCTCAGTGCATCTCACAGCGCTCTTGAAGGCGCCTCCTACTCAGGCGGCATACACCCAGGGATGATAGCACAGGTCGACGTTTGGCGGCGAAACCACTTGCCTGATAAGCCATTGACTGCGTGGCTCGACTCAAACAGAGGCAGCACCGCTTCGCCATCGAGTCTAGAGACGGCCGGGTCAAGGAGGGCGGTACCGAAGGTATAGCGACGTTGGTGGGGCATGGAGCGGCTCACAGGCGTCGACGATGAGCCACCCTTCACGCCGCGGGGAAGAGCGCAACGGGAAAGGTTCTGCCATTCATTGGGAGGGCTGCGCGGCGGGTGTAGTGACCGACCGTCCTGGCTCGCTGACCGCGGCGAGGCTGGCCTCCCAGAGGGCCGCGCAGAGGCGCTCGTTGTAGAGGCGGGGATTCGGGGCACGCGGCTGTTTGTCGGCCCAGTACTGGCCACCGCAGACGCTCGTGCCACGCAGTCCCAGGTCGATCGCTGTCGTCGCGCCCTGCGCTGGGGTGCGCAGACGCCCTGTCGCGTAGCCGATCCACGCCAAGGGCTGCACGACACGCTGCAGCCAGGCCGGGCCGTTGCGGTAGAACAGGCCCGTGTTGACCACGCCCGGGTGCACGGCGCTCGCAACCACGCCTGCCGCCCCGAGGCGGCGCTGGGCCTCGGCAGTGAACAGCACCTGGGCCAGCTTTGACTCGCGGTACGCGCGCATCGCGTCGTAGCTCGACATATCACAGCGACCGACCGCGAAGAACTCCTCGGCGCTGTCGCAGCGACCCTTCTCGCTGGAGAGCGACGAGATGCTGATCAGGCTTGCCCCGCCGCGTAGCAGCTCGATCAGGAGCTGGGTGAGCAGGAAGTGGCCCAGGTAGTTCACCTGGAACTGCGACTCGTAGCCGTTCTCGGTGCGGCGGTATGGCGGCGTCATGATCCCGGCGTTGCAGATCAGGCCGGCGAGCCGCTCGTAGCGGGAGCGCAGCTCACCCGCACAGGCGCGCACCGACACGAGCGATGCTAGGTCGAGCCGCACGACGGAGACGGGCGCGGCGCCCCCC
>DAOLDO010001121.1:0-2153 GCA_035327325.1 Chloroflexaceae bacterium
CAGCCGAGCCACCGCTCCCGCGCCCCCGCCTCTAGATGCGGCGTCTCGACCAGCCGCGCCGCGGCGAACGCGCGAACGAGCGCATGCAACCCGTAGCGGGGTTGGTGCTGTAGGTCAACCTGATGCTCTTCGAGCAGCGACAGATCACTCAGCCGCTCGATTGCCTGATCAAACGACCAACCATGCACGTCCGCGGCCTGGGCTATTGCCGCTGGGCCAGCGTCGGTTGGGAAGAGCGTCAGCACCAAGAGCACCCGTCGCGCCGCCTCGTCGATCAATGCCCAGGCCCGCTGAAACAGGGTGTCGAACAGCTCGCCCCGTGCGGCATACAAATCTTCAATGACCTGGGCGACGGGGCGACGCTCGTACTTGATGATGCCGAGGGTGAGCTCGATTGCCAGCGGGTTTCCGCCGGTCGCGGCGATGATAGCTGCGGTCTGCGCCGGGTCGGCGAGACGGTGCTCAAGCTTGAGGACACGCAGGCGCTGTGCGATCAGAGCACGGGCCTCAACCTCGGCCATGCCCCGCAGCTCCACCGGCCAACCGCCGCGGCGGAAGGCCCGCTGGTACTCCCGCGCCGTGATCAGCGACTTGCTTGGCTCGGGTACGCGTAGGAGCCAGTCGATCAGGCGATCGTCGGTGATCGTCTCGGCGTTGTCCACAATGACCAGCACCCGCTGCTGGCGCAGCAGATTCTCCACCTCGCGCTGCTTGGCCTCAGGCTCCAGTTGGGCCAGGCTGGGGTAGTCAAGCGTACGTGCGATATCGTCGAGCACCGTACGCAGGTTCGTGGTGCCTGGCCTATCTTTGTCGCTCACCCAGACGACCGCGTCCATGAGTGAGGGGCTGCCATCGCCGCGGAGGCTCGTAACCGCAACCTCGTGCGCCAGGCTCGTCTTGCCGGTGCCTCCCATGCCAACGATCACCACTGCCGCAGTGCGCTGCCGTAGTCCGTCGTTCACCTCATCGCTCGCTAGGCAGCGGGGGATGAACTGGACGTAGCTCGGCGCTGGGAGGTTTGTGTATATCCGTGGGGGGCGCGCCTCAGTTTGTGGCCCGAGCGCGAGCCGTGCGAGGAGGCGTTCCGGGGCGGGGTAACGGGCCGCGTACAAAAACTGCTGGAGCCACTCAGCGTTATGCAATCCCCGCCGCACACACACATCAGCCAGTATCTCGATCGTGCGGGGCTCGTTGGGCACGGTGCCCGATTTGTACCGCTCGATGGTAGCCTCGCCAACGCCGATCAGCTCTCCGAGCTCCTGGTCAACGGCGGCCACCGTTTTACCCTCGCACATGGCCACGCTGCTAATACCAGCCTTCAAGAGACGCCCAAACCGTTCGCTTCGCTGTGCCATACGTGCTCATCCCTTTGTGTGCAGATCCACGGAGCAGGATAGCTCGGTTCGATGCGGGTCAGCCCCGCACGATGTGCGGAAGCTTCCGCAAGGGAAGCGTGTTGCTTCCCGCAGTGCGAGCAGGGTTGATGCTGTCCGATCAATGGTTCACTACGGATGCGAGGCATTGTACTCAAGAAAGGAGGAAGGCACATGGACGCTTTGCTACTGTACGGACTACTGGCTGCCGTCGGCGTCACTATCCTGCGGGCACTGTTTCCCCCGGCACCACCTCCGCCGCAGGTAGTGTACGTTCATCTGGAGCCGCAACAGGATGTTGGCCCGGGCTGCCTACCACTGCTCGTCGTGGTAGTCATTGCGCTCGTCGTAGTCGCGTTAATCACCGGGTAGCGATAAGGGTAAGTTTTCATGAAGCGGCGACGACAACCGGGGTTGGGGGCAGGGTGCGGTCACAGGGGTGGCCGTACCCTGCCGCCATATGCGGTTCTTTGCGCAGCGTCTCCCTGCATACCTGTAGCGCTCAGTACCTAATGACCGTGTGACCAGCACTGCAAGGCGTCATAGCTTTGTGACACTGCCAGCCACAACCATGTGTGGCTGGCCGTGGCCTCAGCCCGCTATGCCCGGTCTGTGGCCACCCGCGCCGTCGCGCGGAGGATGTCGCCGCCTACGCCGGCGACGCTGCCGCATGGCGCTCGAACGGCTGGTGCTCACCTCGGCGCGGGGGCACGGTCAGCGGAGGCGGCTCTTTGCGGGCAGCAGCGAGCGACTGCGGTCAGGTTCTCCCCTGCCTGCGGG
>DAOLDO010001122.1:0-2152 GCA_035327325.1 Chloroflexaceae bacterium
CGGCGCCGGCGGCGGCGTCGAGGGCGGCCCGCAGCTCGCCCGGGGTGAGGGGGCCCGACAGGAACTTGAACACCCCGGCGGCCTCGGCGTCGCCCCTGGCCGAGTCGTCCGTGGGGCTGTAGAGTACGACCCGCGTGGGCACCTCGAAGTTGGGGAGGATCTCGGCCAGCTCGAGGCCGGTCATCCCGGGCAGGTCGAGCTCGGCCACCAGGGCGGCGGGCGGGTTGGTGCGCACCTCCCAGAGGGCGTCGTTGGCCGAGTCGTAAAGCTCAACGGTCACCGAGTCGCCGAGCTGGCCGGCGAGACCCCGGAGGGGGCCGTGCTCGGCGGCGACCACCATCAGTCGATAGGTCATTGCCGTCTCTCAGAGCTGTTCCAGGGGGCCGTCACACGCGCCACCCGGCGCCGCCCCCGCCAGTGACTGGCCGTAGTATACCCGATCACCGTTACCCGTCGGCCATAGGCAGGGCGAAGCTAAACGTGCTGCCCCGGCCCTCCTCGCTCTCGACCCAGACCACGCCGCCCTGGAGGCTGGCGAGGTCGCAGACAATGGCGAGGCCCAGGCCGACGCCCCCTTGCTCGCGGGTGAGCGAGCTGGCGACCTGGTAGAAGCGCTCGAAGATGCGCTGCTGCTGGTCGCGGGGGATGCCGATGCCGTTGTCGGACACGCGCACCACGGCCCAGGCCGCCGGCAGGGAGCCGCCGAGCCGGCGCACGGTGGGGTTCGAGGCGGCCCGGCCGACCGCGGCGGCCAGCCGGTCGTGGGGCCAGAGCTCGGCGCCGAGGGCGATCTGGCCGCCGACGGGGGTGAACTTGATCGCGTTCGCCAGCAGGTTGCCCACCACAAGCAGCGCCTTCTCGCGGTCGAGGGGCACGGTGAGGGCCGGGGCGGAGTTGGCGATGGTGACGGTCTGGCCCTTCTGCTGGGCGGCCGGGGCGAGGCGCTCGCCGGCCTGGCGCAGCAGCTCGTGGACGGGCACGGGCTCGAGGGCGAGCACGCTCTGGTTGCGGTCGAAGTCGCGCAGGCGCATCATGTCGTCAACGATGCCCTTGATGCGCTCGGCGCCGTCGAGCACGCGCTGGGCGTACTCGCGCTGGTCGCCCTCGCTGCGGTCGCGCACCATCTTGGCGTAGCCCATGACGATCGCGAGGGGGCTGCGCAGCTCGTGGGAGGCGATGGCGATGAACTCGCTCTTCATGCGGTCGAGCTCGCGCAGGCCCTGGTAGGCCGTGTCGAGCTCGCCGTAGAGGTGGGCGTTGCGCAGGGCGTTGCCGGCCTGGTGGGCCAGGAGGGCGAGGATGTCCTGGGCGCCTGGGCTGCCGAAGTCGGGGCGCTCGTCGCAGAGGAGCAGGGCGCCCACGGCCTCGCCCTGGGCCCGCAGGGGGACGGCGAGCCCGCGAGCGAGGGGCCGCTCGCCGAGGGCGCCGAGGGGCGCGTCGCCGCCCACGGGCACGGGACGCCCGGCGCGCAGCCCCTCGCCGGCGGCGGCGTGCCCGGCGGGCAGCAGGGCGGCCTCGGGCGGGTCGCAGATCACCTGTATGGGGGTATCGGTCGAGCCGTAGATGATCAGGTAGCCGGCGAGGCTGGGGACGTGCTCGCGGGCCCTGGCGATGATCTCGCGGGCCAGCTGCTCGCGGTCGAGGATGGCGTTGATCGCCTCGCTGCTGCGCAGGAGCTGCTCGAGGGCCCGCAGGCGCAGGCTCTCCTGGAGCAGCTGGCGCTTGTGGAGGGCCTGCTCGACCACGACGGTGAGCTCCTCGACGGTGAAGGGCTTGGTCAGGTAGTCGGCCACACCGCGGCGCACGGAGGCGTAGACGGTGTCGGGCGAGCTGTGGCCGGTCATGATCACCACGGCGATAGCGGGGTCGTGCTCGCGGGCGATGCGGGCCAGCTCGAGGCCGCTTAGGCCGGGCATCTGGATATCGGCGAGCAGCAGGTCGAAGGGGCCGTCGCCGCGCAAGGCGGCCAGGGCGCCGTCGGCGTCCACGGCCGTCGTCACGGCGTGGCCGGCGCCGGCGAGGGCGCGGGCGCAGAAGCCGCACATGATCGAGTCGTCGTCGGCGATCAGGACGCGGGCTGTGGCTTCCTGTGTCATAAGATCCAGGGTTGCGGCGGGGAAGCTGGTGTCACGGGGCTAGGCCAGGACCTCGA
>DAOLDO010001123.1:0-2144 GCA_035327325.1 Chloroflexaceae bacterium
CCATGGCCAAGCAGGCCGAGGCCGAGCGCGAGAAGCGCGCCAAGCTGATCCACGCGCAGGGCGAGTTCGCCGCCGCCGAGTTTGCCGGCGAGCGCTGCGCCGCCCAGCTCCAGGGCGAGCTCGCCCGCCTCCAGGCCGCCGAGGTGCTCGTCCCCGACCTCGAGGAGCTGCGCCTGCCCGCCCTCGCCCCCGCCCAGGCCCGCCTCAGCCAGGACCTGGCCCCGATGACCAAGGGCGAGCGCGAGCTGCTGCTCCCCCACGAGCGGGTGGCCCGCCGCCTTGACCGCGAGAGCGAGGCCCGCTGGGCCCGCGGCCACGTCACCGCGTGGCCCGCCTGGCGCTGGGACCTCAGGGAGGCCGAGGAGGTGCTGCTGCGCCAGCTGCGCGTGGCCTCGCTCGCCGCCTTTGGTCTCGAGGCCCGCCCCCTGGCCGCCCGCGCCGCCGGCGCCCTGCTCCAGTACGTACACGAGACCCAGCGCCACCGCGCCGCCCAGCTCAACGGCCTGCGGGTTTACACGACCGGCAGCTTCATGCTGCTCGACCCGCAGACCCGCCGCAACCTCGAGCTGCTCGAGCCGAACCGCCAGGGCGCCAAGACGGCTCTGGTCGGCGTGCTCGACCGCACCCGCACGCCGATGGGCGCCCGCCTGCTGCGCCGCTGGGTCGCCCAGCCCCTGCTCGAGCTCGCCCCGCTCCTGGCCCGCCAGGAGGCCGTGGCCCGCCTGGTGGACGACACGGTGCTCAGGGCCGAGCTGCGCGAGGCCCTCGCCCCCGTCGGCGACATGGAGCGCGCCCTCAACCGCGTCGCCCAGGGCACCACCGTCGCCACCCCCCGCGACCTGGTGCAGCTCCGCGCCTCGCTGCGCGCCATCCCCGCCGTGCTCGCCGCCGCCGGCGACGGGCTGGACGCGCTGCTGCCCGATGACCAACGACCAAAGACCATAGACCAAGGGCCGGGCCAGGCTAGCGCGCCCGTCCTGAGCGGCGATGAGGACGATCTGTTCGCTGAGGACGGCCCGCAGGCCGATGGCGCACACGCGGACTCTGAGCGGCCTTCCCCTCTGGTCTCTGGCCCCTCGTCCCCCGCGCTCGACCCCTGCGCGGACCTGCTGGCCCTGCTCGAGGCGGCCCTCGACGACGACCCGCCCGCCCTGCTCGGCGCCTCGAACTACCTGCGGGCCGGCGAGGAGGGCGGCGAGCGGCCCAGGCGCGTGATCCGGCCCGGCTACGACCAGCGCATTGACGCCCTGGTGCGGGCCAGCCGCCACGCCCAGGAGTTCATTGACCGCCTCGAGGGCAAGGAGCGCGAGCGCACCGGGATCAGGGCGCTCAAGGTCGGCTACAACAACGTCTTCGGCTACTACATCGAGCTGTCGCGCACCACAGACGAGAAGCTCATCCCCCGCGACTACGAGCGCAAGCAGACCCTGGTCGGCGCCGAGCGCTACATCACCGCCGAGCTGAAGGAGTACGAGCAGATCATTGACCGGGCCAAGCTCCAGCTCACCGACCTCGAGCGCGACGCCTTCGCCCGCCTCTGCGAGACAGTGGGGGCGTCGGTCGAGCGGCTGCGCCAGGTCGCCCGGGCCCTGGCCCACCTCGACGTGGTGGCCGCCCTGGCCGAGGCCGCCGTGCGCGGGCGCTACACCAGGCCCGCCCTCGACGAGAGCACGCGCCTCGAGATTGTCGCCGGCCGCCATCCCGTGGTCGAGACCATGCTCGACGAGGCGTTCGTCCCCAACGACCTGACGATTGACACTGACGACGAGCAGCTGCTGATCATCACCGGGCCCAACATGGCCGGCAAGAGCACCGTGCTGCGCCAGGCCGCCCTGATCGTGCTGATGGCCCAGATCGGCTCGTTCGTGCCCGCCGACCGCGCCACGGTCGGCCTGGTGGACCGCATCTTCACCCGCATCGGCGCCCAGGACGACATCGCCACCGGCCAGAGCACGTTTATGGTCGAGATGACCGAGACGGCAGCCCTGCTGCTCCAGAGCACCAGGCGCAGCCTGATCATCCTCGACGAGGTGGGCCGCGGCACCTCGACCTACGACGGCATGGCCATCGCCAGGGCCGTGGTCGAGTACATCCACGACGAGCCGCGCCTGCGCTGCCGCACCCTCTTCGCCACCCACTACCAC
>DAOLDO010001124.1:0-2143 GCA_035327325.1 Chloroflexaceae bacterium
GACACCGCGGCGACCGCCCGTCCGATCAGCCCCTCCTGCTGCGCGGGGTGGCGCATCGGGGTGTCGCCGTGGATCTCGTAGCGGTTGGTGCGCCCGTCGCGGGTGTGGCTGATATAGCCCGCGTCGTGGAGGTCGCGCAGGATGCGCTGCACGGCCCGCTCGGTGATCCCGACCTGGGCGGCGATCTCGCGGGCGGTGACGCTACGGTTGCGCGCGACGCTGAGCAGCACCTGGGCGTGGTTGGTCAGAAAGGTCCACTGTGCCATGGTCTTCCCGTATCTAACAGACGACCCGCAGACGATCGGCGGGTTCCGGTGCGCCGCGAGACGCTGCGCGGGTCGTGGGCCGGCTGTGGCTGAGCCCCGGTCGTGGCGGCGTCTAGGCGCCACCGACGACCTCGGGCGGGGCGGCGTCGCCCCAGGCCAGGTCGCGGGCCAGGGGCCAGGCCCCACGGTCGGCTCTAGTGACCGTCTGGCTCCGCAGGCCGTCTCTTGTGCAGAGGGCCAGCTCGACCCGGCCGGGCCTGGCGAGTGGATGTCGCAGGATGCGCGCCAGGGCGAGCTCGCCGGGCCGGCGCGCCACGGCGAGATAGGCGTACTTCTCGTCCTCGAAGCCGCGCTCGGCGCCCTTGGCCTCCCTGTGGGCCCGCAGGCGCGGCAGGCGCCGGGCGAAGTGGCACCAGTCGGCCTCGGGGTCGGCGGGCATGGGGCAGGCGCCCTGGTGCGGGCAGGGCGCCACGATCTGGGCCCCGGCGGCCCGCAGCTGCTCGCGGGCGGCCCTGATCGTCGCCCAGCCCCGCGGCGTGCCGGGCTCGACCAGGAGCAGGGCGCCCGCCGCGGCGGACCACAGCCTGTCCACCAGGGCGGGGCGGGCGCCCTCGGGCAGCTCGCCGAGCACATAGGCCGCGGTCACAAGGTCGCGCGGCCCGCCCCCCCAGGGCGCGGGCGAGGTCAGGTCGGCGCGGGCCCAGCGGGCGCGGGCCACGGCGCCGCCGCCCCGGGCGGCGAGGCGGGAGCCAAGCTCGAGCATCGCCTGGCTGCCCTCGACGAGCTCGGCGGTCTCGAGGCCGGGCCAGGTGGCCTGGGCGGCCCAGAGGGCGGCGCCGGTGCCGGCGCCGGCGTCGAGCAGGCTGCGGGGGGCGAAGCCGGGCAGGGCCGCGGCGAGGGCGCCCAGGGCGGCGAAGGTGGCGGCATAGGTGGCGGGCATGCGCGCCGCGGCGTAGGCGGCGGGGTCCACCGGGCCGCCGCCCGAGCGCCTGTAGCGGGCCGACAGGTCGGCCGCGCCCCGGGCGAGGTCCGGGCCGGCGCGGCCGCGCAGCTCGCGCTCGAGGGCCAGCCGGAGCAGGTGGGGCAGTTCCATGGGCATCGCCGGGGCATCACGCGCGCAGGCCCGCCGGTGGGCTTGCGCCACGCCCTATAATATACCCGATCCCACCCACGACCCTCGGTAGCAAACCCGTCCGGCGGCCCCGCTCGCAGCGCTACATGTATGTGAGGAGTGGTTATGAGCGCCTTCCAGCCACCCGCGCGGCTCCTCGTCCTCGCCGCCCTCGCCCTCGCCCTGGGCGTCGCCCTGGCCGCAGCGGCGGCCCGCCACTCCACGGCCCCCGCCAGGGCCTCCGAGCGCGCGGCCCTGCTCGGCGTCGTGGACGGCGGGGCCTCCGCTGCGCCCGCCGCCGCCCCCGTGGGCGCGCCCGAGGCCCAGGTAGCCTTCGGCAGCTGGGTGCCCATGGGCTCGACGGCGAACCAGGGCGCCGAGGCCACCTCCGCCCCCTCGGCCGTCTCGTGGGGCCCCGGCCGCCTCGACGTGTTCGTGCGCGGGCGCAGCGGCGAGCTGTACCAGAACTACCGCGAGGGCGCGTGGGCGGGCTGGCGCGTGCCCGACGCCTTCCGCGGCACCGTGCTGCGCTCGGCGCCCTCGTGCGCCTCGTGGGGCCCTGGCCGCCTCAGCTGCGTTGCCCTGACCGAGGGCAACAACGAGGTCTGGCACTTCTACTGGGACGGCGCGGGCTGGGGCCGGCAGTCCCTCGGCGGGAGCGCCACCTCGGCCCCCGTGGCGGCCTCGCCGGGGCCCAACCAGCTCGCCGTCTTCGTCGCGGGCGACCGGGGCCAGCTCTTCGGCATCTCGTGGGTGCGCGGCCAGT
>DAOLDO010001125.1:0-2140 GCA_035327325.1 Chloroflexaceae bacterium
CCGCCGCCATGAGGGCCGCCGCGGCGTGGACGACGCCGTCGAGGGCGACGTGGCGGTACGAGAGGTCGCGGGCGTGCGCGAGGGCGGCGCGCAGGCGCGCCCAGGCGCCCGGGTGGTCGCCCGTGGCGCGGGCGACCCCCGCCATACCGAGCAGGGCCCGGGCCATACCCCCCCGGTCGCCGACCTGGGTGTAGTGATCCAGGCTGACGGCGTAGCGCTCGGCGGCCAGGGGGACGTCGCCGCGGCGGGTGGCCGCGTCGCCAAGCCCGAGCAGGGCCAGGGCCATGCCCTCGCGGTCGCCGAAGGTCTCGCGGATCCTGTGGCTGGCGCCGAAGTGGGCCTCGGCCTCGTCGTAGCGCCCGAGCGAGACAGCGATCTGGCCGAGCTGGGCGCGGATATAGGCGCCGAACCACTCGGCCCCGATGGTCTCGGTCAGGGCCAGGGCGCGGCGGGCCGCCTCGTCGGCCGCGGCGAGCAGGCCCTGGGCGTAGGCGGCCTCGGCGCGCAGGTACCAGCCGTAGGCGTGGTTGGCCGTGAGCCCTGCGGCCGCGCTGCGGGCGCGCACGCGCTCGCCGTAGCGGCTGGCGGCCCTGTAGTCGCCGGCGATCAGGGCCAGGATGCCCAGCCCAATCTCGGGGTCGGTCCCGTCGCCGTCAAGGGGGGTCGCCCCCAGGGCGGTGAAGAGCGCCAGGCTTTCGTCGAGCAGGGCCCGGGCCTGCGCCGTGTCGCCCAGCCTGATGGCGAAGAAGCCCAGGCAGTTCAGCACCTCGGCCAGGACGAGCCTGGCCTCCGGCTCGTCGCGGGCCCGCAGCCGCCGCTCCGCGAGGCTCAGCAGCTCGACGCCCTCCTGGTACGGCCCGCAGGAGAAGTAGCAGTCCTGGAGCGCGAGCAGGGCCCGCAGGAGGGGCTCGCCCGTCAGCTGGTCGAGCACGTGGGGCAGGGCGGCCCTGATGTTCTCGCGCTCGGCGATCATGGTGGCGATCGCCGCGACCTGCTCGCCGCCCATGTAGCGGGCGAACTGGTCGGCGAGCAGGTGGCCGTAGTAGCGCCCGCCCGCGGCGAGGGCGGACGCCTCCTCCTCGGGCTGCTCGGCCAGGCGGCGGGCGGCGCCCTGGCGCACCAGAGGGTGGAGTCTGTAGCGGCCATCGGCCTCGCGGTAGAGGAGGGCCCGCTCGCCCAGGCCCGCCAGCTCGGCGAGCCCGGCGCCCGCCACGACGGCCGCGGCCTCGCGGGTGCAGCCGGCGGGAAAGACCGAGAGCCGGGCCAGGGCCCCCTGGAGCCGGGGGTCGAGGCGCGACCAGGTCTGGTCGAAGATAGCCTGCACGCTCCTGTGGCGCTCCGGCACGTTGCGCAGCCCCGTCTCGAGCAGGGCCTGGCCCGCCGCGACCTCGTCGGCGATCTCGGCGCACGAGAGGGTCGCCGACCAGGCGGCCGCCAGCTCGATCGCCAGGGGCATGCCCCCGAGCAGCCGGCAGATGCGCGCCACCGCCTCGCGCTCGCGGGCCGGCTCCCCGTCGCCGCGGCGCTGGCGGGCCCGCGCCAGGAAGAGCCGCACCGCGTCGCTGTCCTCGGGCGCGGCGCCCGGCTCGTCCGGGGGCACCGCGAGGCCGGCCAGGGGCCACAGCCACTCCTCCTGCAGCCCGAGGGCCTCGCGGGTGGTGGCGAGCAGCTTCAGGCGCGGGGCGTCGCGCAGCAGGGTGGCAATGCGCGGGGTCGCGTCGAGCAGCTGCTCGAGGTTGTCGAGCACCAGCAGCTGCTCGCGGCCCCGGAGCATGGCGGCCAGCTCGTCCCACGCCGGGCCCGCGCCCGTGAGGTTGAGGCCCAGGGCGTCGGCGACGGCGCCGGGGATGTGGTCAGGCGCCGCGACGCCGACGAGGCGCACGACGGCGGCGCCGTCGGCGAAGGCCCCCCGGCAGTGCTCGGCCACCTCGGCGGCCAGGCGCGTCTTGCCGATCCCGCCCGGGCCGACCAGGCTGAGCAGGCGGCAGGCCGGGTCGGCCAGGCGCGCCACCACGTCGCCGATCTCGCGCCGCCGGCCGATGAAGCTCGTCTGCGGCGGCCACAGCTCCTCGGCGGCCGCCGGCAGCGGCGGTGCCGGTCGCGGCCGAGATCATCCGCCGCGTCGCTCCGCTGATGGGGC
>DAOLDO010001126.1:0-2138 GCA_035327325.1 Chloroflexaceae bacterium
CCCCCTGGGCAGCGTCGTCGTCCGGTGGCGGCGCGGCGGCGAGCGGAGCCACGGCCGCGGCGGCGTAGACGGGCCGGGCCGCTCCCAGGGCGGGCTCATCGCCCGGCGGGGCGGCTGCGATCCGCCCCACGGCCGCCGCGGCGAGCAGGCCGGCGGCCCAGAGGACGGCGGCCAGCAGGGTCAGACCACCGGCGATGGCGGCGGCCACGGCCAGCCAGACCAGCAGGAAGGGCGCCGTGAGCGGCACGGCCCCGCTGAGCAGCCAGAGGGGCCGGCGCGGGCCGCCGGCGCCGGCGAGCCCGACGAGCCCGAGGCGCAGGATGGGCCAGGCGAGCAGGGCGTAGCCCGCCATGGTCACACCGGCGCCCGAGCCCAGCCCCGCCCCCGCGATCGCCAGCCCGGCGAGGTAGGCCCCGAGCCAGCCCGCGGCCTCGCCGGGCGGGGCGGCGGCGGCCTGCCACGCGGCCCCGAGGGCCAGGGCGCCCCCGGCCACGATGGCGGCGAAGAGCCAGCCGAGGTTCCACGGCCCCAGGCTGAAGAGCCGTAGCAGGGCGTAGAGGCAGGCCGCGGCGGCCAGGGGCGTCGCCGCGGGCGGACGCCCGCGCGCGAGCTCCCACGCGCCGCCGGCCACCAGGGCGCCAACGAGCAGCAGGACGAAGCTCGGGCTGCTCAGCCCCGCGCCGGCCGCCGGCGCCCCGTGGCGCCACTCGCCGGCCACGACGCCTACGAGCGCGAGGCCCAGGGCGGCGAGGGCGAGGCCCAGGAGGGGCGCAGGGCGGAGGGCGCCGAGCGCCGAGCGTCGGGCCGGCCCCGTCGCCTCACCCGCGCCGGGCGGTGCTCCGCGCTCCCGCCCCACTGGGAGTCGCCGACCGGAGAAGGATCGCGCCCCCGGCCAGGCCAGGGTCGCGCCGCCCGCCACGAGCAGGAGGGCCGCGACGCCGAGGTGGCCGGCCACGGCAGCCAGGGCGAACAGGGCCGCCGCCAGGGTCTCGTGCGGGTTCCCGCGGCGGCCCCGGGCCAGCTCGGCCAGCCCGAGGGCGCCGAGGGCGATCATGGTCAGGGCGCTGAGGGCGTCGGCCCTGAGCCAGCCGCGGGCGAGGCCGGGCGCCAGGGGCGCGTCGTGGGCGAGCCAGGCGAGCAGCAGGCCGGCGAGGGCGATCGCGGCGCAGGCGCCCGCCGAGGCGAGCCGGGCCGCGGGCCAGGGCCGGGCACTCGCGCTCGGGTCGCTCACCGGCGCGCCCCCGAGACCAGCTCCTGCCGGCGGTAGCGGCAGTGGTCGCAGTAGGCGACGCGGTAGCCGGCGACGGTGGCGCGCCGCAGGGGGCCGCCGCAGTTGGGGCAGGTGGTCGAGAGGAGGCTGCCGGCGCCGGTCACGACCGGGTCGGGGCGCTGGGGCGGGGGCGCGGCGGGGGCCTCGGGCCGCACGGGCGCCTGGGGCGCGGGGGGAAGAAAGGCCGGGACGGCCTCGGGCGGGGGCGCGGCGGGGGCCTCGGGCCGCACGGACGCGACGGCTGGCGCGGGCTCGCGCGCGGTCGCCGCGGGGGGCGCCGGCGGCGCCGGGGCCTGGGGGGCGGGGGACACGACGGCCTGGGCCGGCTCGGGGCGGCGGGCGCCAAAGCCCCAGAGGGCGCTCAGGTGCTCGACGAGCAGGGCGTAGTCGAGGGCGCCGCGGGAGCGCGGGTCGTACTCGTAGATCGTGCGGCCCTGGGCCGACGACTCGGACAGGCGCACATTGACCCGGATCGGCGCGGTCACGATGGCGCCGTAGCCGTCGCGCAGCTGGGTGAGCAGGTCGAGGGACTGGCGGGTGCGCGGGTCGAACATGGTGGGCACGATCGCGCGCAGGCTGCCGGCGCCGCCCTTCACCCGCCCGATCTGGGCCACCAGCATCTCGAGGCCCTTGAGCGAGAAGGGCTCGACCGTGGTCGGCACCACCACGTCGCTCGCGGCGTGGAGGGCGTTGAGGTTGAGCACGGTGAGGGAGCCGCCGCAGTCAATGATGATGAACTCGTAGCTGCGCTTGATGGGCGCGAGGGCCTGCTCGAGCACGCGGGGCCAGTCGGGGCGGCGGGCGATGGCGGGCTGGGCGGTGAGCAGCGACTCGTCGGCGGCGAGCAGGTCGAGGTTGGGGCGGGCGG
>DAOLDO010001127.1:0-2134 GCA_035327325.1 Chloroflexaceae bacterium
GTCCCAGAGCAGTGGAGCGACGGGGATTCGAACCCCGGACCTCCTGCTTGCAAAGACCGAACGGGGTGTTGTCTATGCTAGCATCTGTCAGGACTATTCTACCAGCATTGGTCTCTGCGATGCGGTTATCTTCACTTGATGTCGGACAGTGATGGACTGGGACTGACTGTGCCGGACACACTAGCTGGCACCCAGTTTGGCACCCAGTCCGAGCCATCCGTCACCGAGCAGAAGCTCGCTCGTCGCTGGTGAGGCGAGCCATGTGGTAGCGCACGCTAGCCCACCCCTGTTTAGCCGGTCCTGACGCAGAGCGAGTACCGGCACGCTCTCGGTGCTGGGGGCGGAGCGGCTCTGTGTCACCGTCAACCTCGCGGGCGAGTGGCGCAGGCTGGCGGCTCACGTAGCGCCTGTGGAGCTTTTGTACCGTCACGGACGTGCTGCTGATCTGCCCGCCGCCCACGGCGCGGCTCAGCGGGTTCGCCGAGCTGTTCGCCGGGGCGGGCGAGCAGTCCCGGGCGCTCGCCACCCACTACCGGCGCGAGGCAGCGTTGCGCGGGTGCGCGTTCCTGGACGCGGGGCAGATCATCGGCTCCAGCGAGCGGGACGGCATTCACTTCGAGGTTGAGGCCCACCAGATCCTGGGCCGCGCCGTCGCGAGGATCGTGCAGGAGCTGCTCGGCGCGTAGCAATCACCCGTCTGTGTTCACAACCACCCCAGCTAGTAAGGCAAACAATGGAGACCCCCTGGCTCGACCGCACCGCCTATCCTTTCAGCCATCACACTCTGGAGGTCGACGGCGGCCGCATGCACTACGTGGACGAGGGAAACGGCGAGCCGATCCTGTTCGTGCACGGTTCGGCCGCTTGGTCCTTCGTCTACCGACACCTCATCCGCGACCTCAGCCAGGACTACCGCTGCGTCGCACCCGACCACCTCGGCTTCGGGCTCTCGGCCAAGCCGGCGAACTGGGGCTACCGCCTCGCCGACCACGCCCGCAACCTCGCGGCGCTGATCGACCACCGCGGGCTGCGGCGCTTCACCCTCGTCGTCCACGACGTCGGCGGCCCGATCGGGCTAAGCTACGCCCTGGATCACCCGGAGCGTGTCGCGCGGCTGCTGGTCCTGAACACGTTCTGCTGGTCGCTGCGGGGCCCGTTTGCGCTTGCTCCCAGCCCGATCGCCGCGCTGCTCCGCGGCCTCCTCGGGCGGCTCTTCATCACGCAGTTCAATACCGAGCTGCGGGTGCTGATCCCCCAGGTCTTTCGACATTTCCCGATATGTAGAAGTGATAGATATGAGCATACCCGCCCCTGACCTCCAGGCCTTCCTCAAAGCCCTCGCCAGCGAGACGCGCCAGGCCATCCTGGTGCTCTTCGCCACCCACCAGGCGCTGACGGTGAACCAGGTTGCCGAGGCGGTCGGCATCGGCCAGTCCACCGCCTCCGAGCACCTGGCCGTCCTGCGTCGCGCCGGCCTGCTTGACGCGACCCGCGCCGGTAAAGAGGTCTACTACCGCCCCGACTACGGGCGCATGGTCGGCTCCGCCGAGCAGTTGCTCGCCTACCTCAAGACCTGCGCCCGCTGCGAGGACTAACGGCCCGCTGAAGGGCTGTCTTTGTTCTACATATCGTCAAATGGCAATCTGTCGATGCGTTTTCGCACCACCGAGAAAGACCCCGCACCATGCCAGCACAGACCAACCGAATCCTTGTCGTCGGCGCGACCGGCATGCTCGGCAAGCCCGTGGCCGAGCGCCTCCACGCCGAGGGCTTCGCCGTCCGCGCCCTCGCACGCTCCCCCGAGCGGGCACGCGCCCTGCTCCCCGCCGGCGTCGAGATCATCCAGGGCGACATCGCCCAGCCCGAGACGCTCGCCCGCGCCCTGGACGGCTGCACCGGCGTGCATATCAACCTGAAGGGCGGCCCGTACGAGGCAGACTACGAGCGGGTCGAGCATCAAGGTACACGGGCCGTGGCCGAGGCAGCGCGGGCGGCGGGCGTGCGCCAGCTCACCTACCTCTCGGCCTACACCATCGCGGCCCACACCGCCACCTCGCCCGAAGCGCGCGCGAAGTGGCAGGCCGAGGAGGCGATCCGTATGAGCGGCGTCCCCTACACCATCTTTCGGGCAACC
>DAOLDO010001128.1:0-2134 GCA_035327325.1 Chloroflexaceae bacterium
GGCGCCCTCGCCCCCGACGACTACGCCGAGTCCGTGCTGCCCCACCCCCGCTCCGCGACCGACCGGACCCGCACACTTCTGCGCGACGCCCCCGCCCCTGGCGCTGGGCCATCACACCTCACACCTCACAGCTCACACCTCGAGCCTCCAATCGTCTACTTCGGCACCGACATGAACGGCATGCTCCCCCTGCTGCGGGAGACCGGCGCCGACGTGCTCGGCCTCGACTGGCGCGTCAACCTCGACGACGGCTGGGCCCAGTACGGGCACGACGTCGCCGTCCAGGGCAACCTCGACCCGATGGCCCTCCACGGCCCCTGGCCCGAGGTTGAGCGCCGCGCCAGGCGCATCCTCGAGCGCGCCGCCGGCCGCCCCGGCCACATCTTCAACGTCGGCCACGGCATCCTCACCGAGACGCCCGAGGACAATGTGCGCCGCCTGGTCGAGTTCGTGCAGAGTTATCCTTCGGCGGGAGGTGAGCGATGAGTGACCGGTACGCGCGCTCGCGCGCGCTCTTCGCCGAGGCCCAGGCCGTCATCCCCGGCGGGGTCAACTCGCCCGTGCGCGCCTTCCGCGGCGTCGGCGGCAGCCCGATCTTCTTCGCCGGGGGCGCGGGCGCTCGCCTGACCGACGTGGACGGCAACAGCTACCTCGACTACGTGCTCAGCTGGGGCCCCCTGCTGCTCGGCCACGCCCACCCCGCCGTCGTGGCCGCCATCGGCGTCCAGGCCGCCCGGGGCACCAGCTTCGGCGCGCCGACCGAGCAGGAGACCGCCCTCGCCCGCATGGTGATCGAGCTGATGCCCGGCCTCGAGCAGGTGCGCTTCGTCAACTCGGGCACCGAGGCCACCATGAGTGCCCTGCGCCTGGCCAGGGCCTTCACCGGGCGCGACAAGCTCCTCAAGTTCACCGGCTGCTACCACGGCCACGCCGACATGCTGCTCGTCCAGGCCGGCTCGGGCGTGGCCACCCTCGGCCTGCCCGACAGCCCCGGCGTCACCAGGGGCGCCGCGGCCAACACGCTCACCGCCGAGTACAACGACCTCAATGCGGTCGGGGCGATCTTCCGCGCCCAGGGCGAGCAGATCGCCGCCGTGATCGTCGAGCCGATCGCCGCCAACATGGGCTTCGTCCTGCCCGAGCCAGGCTTCCTCCAGGGCCTGCGCGACCTGGCCCGCCAGCACGGCGCCCTGCTCATCCTTGACGAGGTGATGACCGGCTTCCGCGTCGCCCCCGGCGGCGCCCAGGGCCTCTGGGGCCTTGACCCCGACCTCACCTGCCTCGGCAAGGTGATCGGCGGCGGCCTGCCCGTGGGCGCCTACGCCGGCCGCCGCGAGGTGATGCAGCTCGTCGCCCCCGCGGGGCCGATGTACCAGGCCGGCACCCTCTCCGGCAACCCCCTGGCCATGGCCGCCGGCCTCGCCACCCTTAACACCGCCTTCGACCGCTCGGGCGGCCCCTCGCCCTTCGAGCGCGCCGCCGCCCTCGCCGCCGAGCTCGCCGCCGGCATGCGCCGCCTCGGCGAGGAGCTGGGCCTGCCCCTCCAGGTCGGCCAGGTCGGCACGATGTTCGGCTTCTACTTCCTCAAGGAGCCGGGGGCGCGGGTGACGAGCTGGGCCGAGGCGAAGGCCCACGTTGACCCGGCCCGCTACGCGAAGTTTTTCTGGGCCATGTGCGAGCGCGGCGTCTACCTGGCCCCCTCCCAGTACGAGGCCGGCTTCCTCAGCGCCGCCCACACCGCCGACGACGTCGCCGCCACCCTCGAGACCGCCCGCGCCGCCCTCAGGGCGCCCTAGTCCGGCCCGGCTGAAGGAACCGCATGCTTTACCACGAAGAGCACGAAGAAGCCCGCAGGTTTGGAGAGACGCGCTGCCGCTCCAGGCCCTTCCGAGCCGCTCGTTCGGCTCGCGCGAGCGCGTTCGGCACAGCCGCGCCCGATCCCTTCGCGGACTTCGTGCTCTTCGTGGTAACAATCAGGCGCCCATCGCTATGAAGCGCAACAAGATTATCAGCGCCGACGCGGCGGTTAAGGTCATCCTCAACCGCGACCCCATCGCCCCCAGCCGCTTCGGCGCCATCCGCTTCCCCCAAGCGCTAGCCCGGGCCCCCCGGGGGCCCCTCCCCGAGACCGGCC
>DAOLDO010001129.1:0-2122 GCA_035327325.1 Chloroflexaceae bacterium
CGCCCGCGTGGGCGCGCCCGCACGTCCCGGCAGAGCGTGGTTGGCGTAGGGGCGCTCCGGCGTGGGCGCCCGCGTGGGCGCGCCCGCACGTCCCGGCAGACCGCTGTGGTTCCATGGAGAACAGAAAGGTGACGCCCCGTGACCGAGCGCGAGCCCGCGTACGGCCTGCTGGTCGCCCGCGACGTGATGGTGCCCATGCGCGACGGGGTGCGCCTCGCCGCCGACATCTACCGCCCCGCCGTGAATGGCGAGGCGGCGCCCGGGCGCTTCCCGACCATCCTGCTGCGCACCTCGTACGACAAGGGGGCCCAGCGCTACGTGAGCACGATCGCCGAGTACTTCACGCCGCGGGGCTTCGTCACCGTCCAGCAGGATCTGCGGGGCCGCTACGCCTCGGAGGGCCGCGGCCAGTACCGCCACACCGCCAATCCCCACGAGGGGCTCGACGGCTACGACACGATCGAGTGGATCGCCGCCCAGCCCTGGTCGAACGGGCGCGTCGGCATGGTCGGCAGCTCGCACCCCGGCCTTGTGCAGACCCACGCCGCCCTCTACAGGCCGCCGCACCTGACGGCGATCTGGCCCGACGTCGCCCCGACCGACAGCTACGCTCACCAGGTGCGCTACGGCGGCGCGATGCAGCTGCACATGTTCGGCGCCCTCTTCCTGCACGCCCAGGACTCGCAGGAGGCCCTGGCCGACCCGGCGCTGCGCGCCGCGATCTTCGCCGCCATGGGCCGCATGCGCGAGCTGGTCTACGCGACGCCCTTCAAGCCCGGCCACACGCCCCTCGCCCCGGTCCCCGGCCTCGAGCAGACCCTGTTCGACTACTACACCCGCGGCGCCCGCGACGAGTTCTGGTCGGCCGAGTGCAACGACTTCGCCCGGCACTTCGACCGGCACGCCGACGTGCCCGGCACCTTCACCGGCGGCTGGTTCGACCCCTACGCGAGCGCCACCACCGGCCAGTTCGCCGCGCTCGCGGCCCGCAGCAAGAGCCCCCAGCGCCTGATCATGGGGCCGTGGACCCACCAGGGCATGCGCGTCGCGGGCGAGACCTACGTGGCCAACGACGTGGACTTCGGCCCCGAGGCCGCCTGGGGCTTCACGCGCTTCAACGCCGAGCAGCTGCGCTGGTTCGACCGCTGGCTGCGCGACGAGCCGACCGGCGTGGAGGACGACCCGCCCGTGCGGATCTTCGTGATGGGCGGCGGCAGCGGGCGGCGCACGGCGGGCGGGCACCTCGACCACGGCGGGCGCTGGCGCAGCGAGCGCGAGTGGCCCCTGGCCCGCGCCGTCCCCACGACGTTCTACCTGCAGCCCGGGGGCGGCCTGGCGCCCACGCCCCCGCCCGAGGACGCGCCGCCCGCCGGCTTCCGCTACGACCCGGCCCACCCCGTGCCGACGGTCGGCGGCCCCGTCACCGGCTTCTTCGAGTTCGTCGCGCCGCCCGGCGGGCTCGACCCCTTCTGGGTGCGCTACCTGCCGCCCTGGACGCTCATGCGCAGCATCATCCCCGACGGGCCGGCCCATCAGCGACCCGGCCCCGAAACCGTCGGCGCCGCGCCGCCCTACCTGCCCCTGAGCATGCGGCCCGACGTGCTGGTCTTCCAGACCGCGCCCCTGGCCGAGGACATAGAGGTGACGGGGCCGGTCGAGGTGCGGCTCCATGTCGCCTCGTCGGCGCCCGACACCGACTTCACCGCCAAGCTGATTGACGTCTACCCGCCCTCCCCCGACTACCCCGAGGGCTACCACATGTACCTGGCGGACGGGATTATCCGCTGCCGCTACCGCGAGGGCTTCGAGCGCGAGGCCCTGCTGGAGCCCGGCCAGGTCTACGCGGTGACGATCGGCCTGCCCCCGACCAGCAACCTGTTCAAGGCGGGGCACCGCATCAGGCTGGACATCTCCTCCAGCAACTTCCCCCGCTTCGACCTCAACCCCAACACCGGCGAGCCCATGGGCCGCCACACCCACACCCAGCTCGCCGACAACCTCGTCTTCCTCGACCGTGGGCACCCCTCGCTCGTCGTCCTGCCGGTGGTGCCGGCGTGAAGCGCAGACAACCCGCCAGAAGCGTGTGGCGGGACCTCACCCCCCCGCCCCCTCTCCGCAGCGG
>DAOLDO010001130.1:0-2120 GCA_035327325.1 Chloroflexaceae bacterium
AGGCCGAGCGCGAGCGGCGGGGCCGCGCGGTGCGAGGGAGCCGCCAGAGCTGGCTGACCGCCGTTCTTCGGCGGTGGTCCGACGCGGCGCTGCGCCGCCGGCCGGCGGAGGACCGGCGCGAGCCCGAGATGGCGCGGTAGCGGGTACGCCGCTGGATAGCGCGGAGCGAGCAGCACAAACAATGGAGGGAGCTATGAGACGACAGCACGACAGGCAGGCACGCGGGCGGAGGAGCGGCAGGCTGGGCCGCGTGGCGGGCGGGATCGGCGGCCTCGCGCTCGCCGTGACCATCATGATGCCCTGGGGCCAGAGCGCCGCGGCGGCGACGACGCCGCGGGCGCACAACCGGACCTTCGCCGACGAGGCCGGGTACACCGCCACGATCACAGAGTACCTGGCGATCCGGGCCCTCGGCCTCGACACTGTCGCCGATCACTCTGGCAGCTCTGACGTGGTCCGGCGACCTTCCGGGCCGCGCTAGGGAAAGATGAGGGGTGAAGGGTCAAGGATGAAGGCGCGGCAGCCGGTGCTGATGGCCTTTGCCTGGTCTGATATCACCTCTTGCGCGATCCTGCGCATGCTCGCACTCACCCCCCTGCCCCCTCCCGTCCTCCGCAGGCCCCTGCAGAGGACCAGAGATGCCCAGGGCAGAAAGGAGACGAACATGAACCTGCGCCGACTGTCCGCGCGCCGCCGGAGCCGCCGGCCCCTCGCGGCCGCGCTGCTGCTGGCCGCCCTGCTGGCGGCCCAGCTTGCGCCTCCCAGCGCAAGCGTCACGGCTCAGCCCGCCCAGATGGTCGAGCCCGACGCGGGAACCTGGGACACGTGGCTGCTCGAGTCGGGGAGCGAGCTGCGCCTGCCCGTCCCGCCCGGCCGCGGCGCCACCCAGGCCGAGCTGAGGCAGCTCCAGGGCCTCGTCGGCCAGCGCGCCGCCGCCGCCGACCAGATCGCCCGCTGGACGAGCGGCGGCCCCGCCTACCGCTGGAACGAGCTGGCGCTTCAGGCCGCCCTCGAGCGCGGGCTCGGCACCACCCCGGCGAGCCGCATGTTCGCCCTGCTCAACGCCGCCATCTACGACACCACCGTCGCCGCCTGGGACTCGAAGTACGCCCACAACCGCCCGCGGCCCAGCGTGCAGTTCCCCGCCCTGAGCGCGGCCGCCCCCGTGCCCAACAGCCCCTCCTATCCCTCGGAGGACGCTGCCATCGCCGCCGCGGCCAGCGAGGTGCTGAGCTTCCTCTTCCCCGGCGACGCGGACTTCTTCCGCGCGATGGCCGCCGAGGCCGGGCAGACGGCGCAGATCGCCGGCCTGGCCTACCCCAGCGACGTCGCCGCCGGCGAGCAGCTTGGCCGGGCGGTGGCCGAGCGCGCGATCGCCTACGCCCGCAGCGACAACACCGACGTGGCCTGGGACGGCGAGCGGCCCACCGGCCCCGGCTACTGGACCGGCAGCAACCCCGTGACACCCCAGGCCGGACAGTGGAGGACCTGGGTGCTCAGCGCGGGCAGCGAGCTGCGCCCCGGCCCGCCGCCCGCGTTCGGCTCGCCCGAGTTGGAGGCCGAGATGCAGGAGCTGCGCGCCTTCCAGCGCACGCCGCAGACCAACGCCACGGCTTTCTTCTGGCAGCATGGTGCCGGCGGCACCCGCGCCTACGCCTACTTCAACGAGAGGCTATTGCGCAAGGTGCTGGAGTACGGCCTGGACGCGAACCCGCCGCGGGCGGCGGAGGCGTTCCTGCTGCCGAACATCGCGATGTTCGACGCGTTCGTGGCCTGCTGGGACGCCAAGTTCACCTACTGGTCAATGCGGCCGGATGAGATCGACCCGAGCTTCACGCCGCTGTTCCGGGCGTCGCCCTACCCCGGCTATCCGTCGGCGGCCTCGTGCGTAACCCAGGGCGTGTTCACGGTCATGGCCCACCTGTTTCCACGCGACCTGGGCACGTTCTACGCCCTGGCCGAGGAGGCGGCCGAGTCGCGCATCGGGCCAGCGGGGATCCACATCCGCTCCGACGTGACGGTGGGGCGCGCCCTCGGCTGGGCCGTTGCGCAGCGCGTGATCGCGCGCGCGCAGGCCGGCGGTCTGGACTAGGCGGGGCGCTGACTGGGGCAGCGCCCGC
>DAOLDO010001131.1:0-2120 GCA_035327325.1 Chloroflexaceae bacterium
CTTCTCGCCACCCCGTCTGCGCTGGCACCAGGTCGCCATCCTGGCCGTGCCCGCCGAGAACGACCCCGACAACCCGCGCTCCCACGGCGAGCGCTACGCGGCGACCTACGAGATCAACATGCTGCGCTGCATCTTCTGCGGCTACTGTGAGGACGCCTGCCCCACCAACGCGATCGTGCTGGAGCACCAGTACGAGCTGTCGTTCTACGACCGGCGTGCCTCGATCTACACCAAGGAGATGCTGATCGTGCCGGAGGACCAGGGCTACGGCGACCCGCCGCCCATCCTCCAGCAGATCGCCCGCCGGCCCAGCCCGCCGGCCCAGATTGACCTGTAACGCCGGCTCATCGCGGGTGTAGGGCGCGGCCCTGCCTCGCACGCGGAGCGTGTATGGACCTCGTACTGTTCATCATCACGGCGGCGA
This sequence comes from Chloroflexaceae bacterium, assembly GCA_035327325.1. Classification (GTDB taxonomy): domain Bacteria; phylum Chloroflexota; class Chloroflexia; order Chloroflexales; family Chloroflexaceae; genus CAIWXH01. The sequence continues at coordinate 425 of DAOLDO010001131.1, forward strand.
TCGCCCTCGGGGGGGCCGTGGCGATGCTGCTGACCCGCAACGCGGTGCACAGCGCCCTGTTCCTGCTGCTGAACTTCGCCGCGATCGCGGTGCTGTTCCTGCTGCTCCAGTCGCCCTTCCTGTTCGCTATCCAGCTCACGGTCTACGCCGGGGCGATCATGGTGCTCTTCCTCTTCGTGATGATGCTGCTCGGCGCCGAGCAGGTCGAGGCCACGCCCGACCGCATCGCCTGGCAGCGCCCCCTCGGCCTGCTGATGGGCGTCGGGCTGCTCGCCATCGCCGTGCTCGCCGCCTTCCGCGGCGGCGCCGCCGCCCCGCCCCCCTCGGGCGAGGAGGCGGCCGTCTTCGGCGACCCGGCCAGCCTGGGCGCCCTGCTCTTCACCAAGTACATGCTGCCCTTCCAGATCACCGGGATCATCCTGCTGATCGCCGTGGTCGGCGTGGTCGTGCTCAACCAGCGCGGCCGCCAGAGCGTGCAGGCCAACCCGCCCGTGGGAGACTAGCCATGGTGCCCATCAGCTACTACATCCTGCTGAGCGCGGCCCTCTTCACCATCGGGGTGCTGGGGGTGCTGGTGCGCCGCAACGCGATCGTCGTGTTCATGTCGGTCGAGCTGATGCTCAACGCGGCCAACCTGGCCCTGGTGGCCTTCGCCCGCGAGCGGCTCAGCATTGACGGTCAGGTGATCGTCTTCTTCGTGATCACGGTGGCCGCCGCCGAGGTGGCCGTCGGCCTCGCCCTCCTCGTCGCGATCTTCAAGTCCAAGCGCACGGCCGACGTGGACGAGGTCAGCACCCTGAAGGGGTAGCGCCCTATGGCGAATCTCAGCTTGCTCATCTGGCTCATCCCGCTGCTGCCCCTGGTCGGCTTCCTGCTGAACGTCTTCGTGATCCGCCAGGAGCGCGCCGCCGGTCTGGTGGCCAGCGGCCTGGTGGTGGCCTCGTTCGTGGTGGCCCTCCTGGCGGTCTTCGGCCTCGCCGGCCTCCCCGAGGACGCCCGGCGCGTCCAGTCGGTGGCCTGGGAGTGGATCAACACCGGCAGCTTCCGCGTGCCCTTCGGCATCCTGCTCGACCCGCTCACCGGGGTGATGGTGCTGCTGGTCACCGGGGTCGGGGCCCTGATCCACATCTACTCGATCGGCTACATGCACGGCGACCCGCGGGTGGTGCGCTACTTCGCCTACCTGAACCTGTTCGTGACCATGATGCTGTTCCTCGTGATGGGGAACAACATGCTGCTGCTCTTCCTCGGGTGGGAGGGCGTGGGCCTCTGCTCGTTCCTGCTGATCGGCTTCTGGTTCGAGCGGGCCTCGGCCGCCGGCGCCGCGGTGAAGGCCTTCGTGGTCAACCGCATTGGCGACGCGGCCTTCATCCTGGCCATGCTGGCGATCTACGCCAACTTCGGCACGCTGAACTTCTACACCGTCCAGGTGGGCCCCGACGTCATCCCCGGCTTCCTCGAGCGCGTGCCCGAGATCCTGGGCCTGACCTTCGGCCCCGCCTTCCAGCCGATCGCGGTCGCCACCGGGATCTCGTTCCTGCTGCTGATCGGCGCCACCGGCAAGTCGGCCCAGTTCCCGCTCTTCGTCTGGCTGCCCGACGCCATGGCCGGCCCCACGCCCGTCTCGGCCCTCATCCACGCCGCGACCATGGTCACCGCCGGCGTCTACATGATGGCCCGCACCGAGCCGCTCTTC